>CAMEZN010000139.1 GCA_945947845.1 uncultured Mucispirillum sp.
CTTGGCAGACATGACAGACCATTAGAAGATGTAGACTTTGTTCAAGCTGGTGCTCTTTTTGACAGAGTAATGAATGAAAGCGAAAAAGCAAATACTATTTCAAATATTGCAGGTAATTTAGGAAAAGCTAACGAAAATATTCAATACAGACAAGCTGCTCTTTTCTATAAAGCAAGCCAAGATTATGGTTCAAGAGTTGCAGCAGCATTAAAACTTGATATTGAAAAAGTAAAAAAACTTGCATCTTTAACTCAACAAGAACGAGTTGATGCTACAAGATAACTTAACTACTCCCATTTTATACCTTACTCAAAGCAGCCAGCTTACCCAACTGGCTGCAACACTCTCCTATTCCGCCTGCTTCAAAACAGGCGGAAAATTTTTTATCTGTAAGCAATAGCTTCTATTTCAACAAGCACATCTTTTGGAAGCCTTGCCACCTCTACTGTTGTGCGGGCTGGAAACGGCTCATTAAAAAATGATGAATATACTTCATTCATCGCTGCAAAATCATTCATATCTTTAATAGATACAACTGTTTTTAATACTTTATCCATAGAACTGCCGGCAGCTTCAAGCACAGCTGAAATATTTAATAATACCTGTTTTGTCTGCTCTTTTATACCTGATGGTATTTCTGATGTAGCAGGATTTACAGGTATCTGACCTGATGTAAAAATTAAATCTCCAAAAGTTACACCTTGAGAATAAGGACCAATCGCCTGTGGTGCATTTTGAGTTGATATTGCTTTTTTCATATTATAACCTCTTAATATTTTTTATCTTTGTAATATCTTTTATAACACTATAAATGTCAATATTTTTATATTTATACTTGATATTAATTACAAAAGGTATATATTGCATAAAATATTTTATAAGGTCAAAAGAATATGTTTACAAATATTGAATCAGCAATATATGCAGTTTTTTTAGCAGCTATTGCAATTATAGCTGTTATGAACCCTTTTGGTAACCTGCCGCAGTTTATTTCCATGACTGACGGTATGCCAGTAAAAATAAGGCAGCACCTTTTTAGGAATATCATTATTACAGCATTTGTAATTGTAATGATTTTTCTTTTTGCAGGCCCTGTTGTTATGGATTACATGTTTAGAGTATCACTAAATGAACTGCGAATTGCAGGCGGTCTTATTCTTGTAGTAATGGGTATAAAAAATCTGCTTTTTCCCGGCACTGTAAAAGATTTTTCACATTATCAGGATTTAAGCGAAGAAGAATTAATAAGAAGGTCTATTATTCCTATGGCTTTTCCAATGCTAATAGGTCCGGGCACACTTTCTACAATAGTTGTAATGGCAGAAGAAGGTGGTATGAAAAATACAATTGCAGGGATACTGGCGGCTTTCTTTTTTATGTCTGTGCTATTTTATTTTGCTTCATTTTTAGAAAGAGTTCTTGGAAAACTTGTGCTTTTTGTAACAGCTCGTATTATGCAGGTTTTTATTGTAGCAATGGGGATTAAAATGATGCTGATAGGTTTAGGGGTAAGTCCTGCTCATTAATTACATCTTAACCCCTTAGGGCACTTACCAATATTTCTTTCATCTGGCACAACAATTAAAGGCTCCGGCTCTTTTGCAAGCGGGTCTTTATACCTTAAATCAGGCTCAAATAAAGGTGGTGCTTCCGGCTCTTTTTCATAATATCTTTCAAGCATTTCACCTTGGAGCTCCTTATCAAATAAGATTTCAGGCTCTTTAAAGGGCAGCTCCATTTTAGTCATATCTGGGTCTTCTATATAAGGCTCATCAACTTCATCAGGGTTATTAAAAGGGTCTAAAAGTTTTGGGTCTCCATGGGCTTTTGGTTCCTTAGGCTCAACTCCACGGACTATTGGACCACCAATATTTTGTGCATATAAATTTGTTGATAATAAAATTAAAAATATTATATATATAAACTTCTTCATAATATTTATTATATACTTTATTTAATCTGGTGCAAGAAAAAAGATTGATTATATATAAAGCCACACTAATTCAGGCCTGTTAAATACTCTCAAAAGTCGTTTATTAAAACTAATCCCCCTTGATACTATAAGCTGTTTTTTATCTGATATATTATAACTACCACCTGCAAATTCTGGAAAAATACTCTGGTTTGGTGCATATAATCCATTTAAAATAAATGGTATCCTTAACTGACCACCATGAGTATGACCTGAAAGTATATAATCAAAAGGCAGCTGTTTATAAATATCTGTAAATTCTGGACGGTGAGAAAGCAGTATTTTATATGAATTTAAAATATCCAGACTGCTAAACTCTTTATTTATTATATCTTTAAGCCATACTATATTATTATACTCATCTATGTTATTAATATTTTCAGCGATTTTATTAATAGATATAAAATCTTCTACCAAATATTTATCTACCCACTGTTTTTGCCAGTTCTGACTATACTGCCTTTTAATATATTTTCCATTTTCATCATATTTTATAACATAAGGGTCATCAAGCCCAGATATTAATATTTTTTTATCATTTATTGTAACAAAAAAAGATGAACTTTTTTTATCAAGCACTATAATATTATAATCTTTTACAATTTTCTTATACTCATTTATCTTATTACTCCAAAACTCATGGTTACCTGTAACATAGAATTTTGGAATATTTTTCAAACTGCCACTATTTAATCTTTCAAAAAGGTTAACTGCACCAGTAAGGCTTTCATCATCATCTAAAATATCACCGCCTAACAATATTAAATCTATTTTATTGCTTTCTGCTGCACTTTCCAGCTGCTTAACCAAACTTTTATAATATATTGTGCCAGAATGATAATCAGCAATAAATGCTATTTTCACACTGTTTCCATAAATATAATACTTATCAATAAGTGGAGAATAAAAAGCATAAAAAATAATTAATAAAAGGATTAATATAAATACTTTTTTCATAAAAGTAGTATAGTCCATATTAATAAATAAAGCTATATTAAAGTAAAAATCATTGACTATTTATAAAGTATTTAGTAATTTAAAAAAATGAATAATCACTATATTTCAAAAGCTGTTACACTAATGCTTTTAATCTCTTTAATTTATATAACAGTTATAGCATTTGCAAGCCCCAGTGTCCACCCTGATGAAACTGTTACAAAAGCTGCAATAGATTATTATAAAACTAATTTTGTTGTCCCTGATATGAGAGAGTTACCCCATGACAAATTTTGTGATTATGGGCAGACAAGATTATGCGAATTAACCATATACTATTTTATAGCTGGCAAAATCGCTGCACTTATACCCTATGAAACAAGTTACAGATTTTTCAATGTTATTCTTGCTTTTATTATTGTTTTTACTATCATAAAAAAATATAAAACAGCACCTTTTTTACTATTTGCTTTTTTTATTACTCCACAAATATGGTATATTTTTTCTTATGCTACATCTGATGCTCTTGACTACTTTTTTTCATTTATTCTCATTTATCAGCTGACAGTAAAAACAAGTATTCTAAATACCACATTAAATGCTGATAAATTTATAATAAATAAACAAACTATTTTATCATCACTATTTATAAGCTGCCTAATAGGGTTGATACTTATGGCAAAACCAAACTATTTTATTGTTCTGCTGCTTATGGCATATATCTTAATCAGAAAATATTTTACAACCGATAGCAATAAAGGCAGACGAACAGTATTATTAAAATATTATATTCTGTGGGCTGTGTTATCATTACTTATATTTTTTATCCGGTATTCTATTGACCTGATATATTACGGTTTTAATAAAGATGAAATATTTTTGCAAATGCGAATACTTCATGCAATACCAATGCTAAACCCTGTTACCCCTTATGATAAAATGTTTGAAACTATGTTTTTAGCTGCAAAAGATGTTCCAATTATTCATCTTTTTACTAAATATGGATTTCTACAAATACTTACCGCAAGTTTTTTTGGTATATATGGCAGTATGGATATTACTGCCCACCCAGTATATTATTTTATTATGCTTGCAGCTTATCTTAGTTTTTTTACTGTGATATATTACTATATTGTAAAATCAAGACAAAAAGCAATATATATTGACGGTATTATTGCAATATTACTTGCAGTATTATCTGTCTGTTTAGTAATCTACTATTCTTACTATATAGATTTTCAGCCTCAGGGAAGATACATGCTGCCTTTACTACTTGTTATTACTTACCTTGTATCTGTATTTAAAAACATAATAGATAATAAATATTTTATTTTCTCCACTCTTGCGATGGGCTTATTATCTCATATTTATGTTTTAACAACTGGATTAAAAGGAATATTTATATAAAACCTGATAAATTAAATTATATTTCTAAACAATTTTATCAATTATATTTATCTTTATATTATATACTATTGATAAAATAAACTTTTAACTGTATTATAAAATATGAAAAGAATATTCTTATTTATTATATTTTTTATTATACCACTGCATATTTCTGCACTTACTCTTGATGAAGCCACTCTTTACGGTTCTAGAATATTAGTTTGTAAAGAAAGCGAAATAAAATACTGGAAACTTATTCAAACTGGCAATAAATACGATAACAGCAGTAAATACCTTATATATGACACATTAAAACACAGGTCATATTCACTAAATGACTGCTCGCTTTATAAATGCAGCCCAGAGCCTGATAGAATGTATAAATGTATCATGCGGGATAAATAGTATGCAGCTTCATTTAAGACTTCCTTTCAGGCTTGACCCAAACACATTTTCTGCTCTTAAATCAAAAAACTTCACCATATTTCTTGCTGGTCAATCTGCTGCTATGACAGGGGTATGGGTGCAGAAACTTGCTAATTCATGGCTTGTATACAGGCTTACAGAATCACCTTTAAAACTTGGTCTTATTGAACTTCTAGCCAATGCACCTATTTTTATCGTGGGGCTTTTAGCTGGTGCTTATCTTGATAAGCACGATAAACGAAAAACTTTAATGCTTACTCAGTTTCTCACAATGCTGCATGCTCTTATTATGGCAATACTTGTTTTCACTAACACTATAAATTATTATTTTATTATGGCTTTAAGCCTTTATTTAGGCATAGTTTCCGCAATAGATATGCCTGCTAGACAGTCATCTATTCTTTTAATGGTAGAAAGCAGAAAAACTTTAAAAAGTGCACTTGCTTTGCAGTCTATGACATTTAACCTTTCCCGCCTTATTGGACCTTCTATTGCTGGGTTTATTGTATACTATGCTGGCGAAGGGCTGTGTTTTTTAATAACTGCTATACTTTACCTGCCTGTTTTATTTGTGCTTTACCGCATAAAATTTAATGAAATGCCACATGATAATAAAAAACATAATATGATAAAAGATGTAGTTGACGGCTTAAAATATGTAAAAAACTTTTATGCACTAAGAACTATGTTTATATTTTTAGCAGTTTTTGGACTTTTCTCATATTCTTATACTGTAATGTTCCCAATATTTGCAAAAGATATTCTTCATGGTAATTCAAGGCTTCTAGGACTTTTAATGGGGCTTTTTGGTTTTGGTGCTATAATCGGTGCATTTTCTGTTGCTTCTATTATGCGGCTTGAAGCTATGCCAAAACCTGTGCTTAAAGTGAGTCTTTTATATGCTTTAAGTCTAGCAGTCTTTGCTATCTCTCCATATCCTGCTCTTT
>CAMEZN010000140.1 GCA_945947845.1 uncultured Mucispirillum sp.
ATTTATATAGAATGTTTAATACTGCAAAAAATATACCTCACATGCAAGAGCCATTTTACTATTTCTATCACTTTATGGCTCCACATTCACCATTTTGTTTTAATGCTGATGGTTCTATAAATAAAGAATTTGCATTTTTAGAATCAGTTCCAGCATTTAGTCAAAAATCTTTGGAAGCATTTTTAAACCATTTATCATATATTAATATTCTTACAATTGATATGTTAACAAGTTTAATAGAAAATATTAAAAAGACTAATCGTAAAGCTGTAATTATTCTGCATGGAGACCATGGACACTTGCTGCAAGAACCATCTATTAGCAGGTATAATACAATTTTAGCTGTATATAAACATGGATATAATGATGATACGAAAATCTTTCCTGATACTATGTCGCTAATTAATATATTTCCATATTTATTTAATTATATTTTTCATACAAATATCCCAATAAAAGATGATAAATTTTATTATGAAGATTTTAAATTTAATAATTATACGGAAAAAGATGTTACAAATATTATTTCCAAATATCTTTTAGAGGATAAATGAAAATGTTAAAAAAATTTCTAGCCAAGCCAATCATTATTTTTGGGTCATCACGAGAAGGAAGATTAACACAAGAAATTTTAAACATATATAATATTACCCCATTATGTTATATTGATAATCATAAGGATAAAATTGGAGTTATACTAAATGATGTAGAAATTAAAAGTGTTGATTATATAAAAACAATTGATGACTACATTATTCTTATACCATCTTTATATTATAAAGATATGTATAAACAATTAATGGATATGAAAATATCTAAAAGTAATATTGCAAATATAGATATATATTATAAACCATTAATGTTGTTTGATATACCATATAAAATAAAATTTTATTTCTTCATGCATAAATATTTCTTAAAACATAAATAAAAAGTTTTTATAGATTATGTAAAGTCTTTATTATATATTCAGCACATACTTTTCCACTTGACCCAATATTGTATATATTTTTATCCCTATACTGCTTTATAACATCTTTTCTTGATGTATCATTGTAAACTTTCAAAATAGAATCTGCTATACTATGAATATCATCAATAGACAATTCCATGCCTATAACACTTCTCCATTTAATATCAACAGGAACATTTTTATAAGATTTGTAATTTTTATTTCTTACCTTAATAGGAGTGTTAATAAAGATTACTGGCTTAAATGTTGTAAATACAAATTTATAAACAGTAAAACTCCAGTCTGTAATCATAACATCTGTTTCTAAATAAGAGTAAAAATTTCCAGGATTTATATCTAATGAAAAATTAGGAAATTTGTTATAATTTTTCAATATTTTCTCTAATTTATATTTTTCATATTTCAAGGTCATTGGATGTGGCCGAAGAACTATCCGAAAATTATTATTATTTAATAGATTATTAAGCAAATCATCTATACACATATCAAGTATATTGTCTTGCTGCCAGCTTGGAGCAATTGTTATTACAATGTTTTCATTTTTTATAGTGTTATCTTTTATATAGTCATTATATCTATTCATAAAATCATCTAATGCAGGGTAACCTGCCTTAATAACATCTTTTAATTTTGTTCCATATTCTTTTTCTAATTCTCTTACTTCGTTAATATGATATGGACCTACACAAAAAATACTATCATAACTTTCAAAAGCTTTTGGAAGATATATCATATTCATACTTGCCAGAGAATGATGAACATACATCATCTTTTTAACATGTATAGAGCGCTTTAAATAAAAAGTATCAATATCAGGCATGGTTGTCAGCAAAATTTTTGCTTTTAAATAATTAAAAAAAAGAATTAATAAAATAGTATTTTCTATATATATTGGAGTTAAATAATCACTTTTAAGTTGAAAAATCTTATCATCATACGATGAGGTTACATACAATATTTTTACTTTATTTATAATTAGTTCATCAATTATTGTTTTAAAGTTCGTATAATATGCCTTAGACTCACTATATATGACTATATCTATATTTTTTTGTTTTTTTAGTTTTAAATAGCCTATTAATGACTTAAAAAATTTCATTCTACACCATTTCTAGATATTTAAGGATATAATCAACACTATCATTAATATTTAAACCATCTTCTATCACAATGTCTGGACTTTTAGGCAATTCTATTGTATAATCTAAACCGACCATATTATGTATAATTTGATTATTATGATACTCATATAATTTTTTAGGGTCTCTTTTTCTTCGTTCTTTCTCAGAAATATTTAAAAAGATTTCACAGTAATATTTATTGTTTTCTCGTGCATATTTTCTTACATCATCATACATAGAAATGGTAGAACATATCACTAAAAAACCCTGATTTGCAAGCATAGTGCACATTTTCACATATATAAATGCAATTTTTTTTCTACTATCTATATCGTAAGATGATGAAGACAAATCAAGCACTTTTCTCATTTCATCACCATCAATTAGTATTGCCTGATTATTTAAAAAATTTATAATTTTTTTTGCAATTGTAGTTTTTCCTGCACCAGAAAGACCTGTTATCCATATAAGTCCTCCTGTATTTAAAGATGGTTTCATATGTGCTTATCCATAAATTCTTCTTTTAAATATTTAATATTTTTATCTGGTCTACCTAAATTTTTTCTAGCCCCTTTTGCAACCTGTATTTCAATAAGAAACTTTCCTTGATTTTTTAACATATATGATAAATTTGATTCAATTTCAACTACATTTTTGCATCTTGCTGTGTAACTATAACCACAACCTTCAGCAATTTTTAATATATCAAACTTATCTCCGAATACTGTTGGACTACCTCCAACTGAATCATGACTGCAATTATTTAAAATAATATGAATAAAATTATCCAACTTATGCATACCTATCGTAGCCAAATTACCCATATGCATAATAATGGAACCATCACCATCTAAACAAATAATTTTTTTATTTTTCTCTTTTAGTGCATATCCTAATGCAATTTGAGAAACATGTCCCATAGAACCAACTGACAAAAAATCATTAGAATTAGATTGTTTATTTCGCTTTCTAATCTCATATAACTCTCTTGAAATCATACCTGTTGTAGAAAATATTTTATAATCCTTATAACAATTAACTTCTTTTATAATAGTTTCTATTGCATTTTCACGACTTAATATATAATTATTTGAATGTTCAGTTGACTTATATGGTGAAAAAGTTGATTTTCTTACCACAACAGCAACAGCAGATGATGTTTGCTCTGCAGTTGATACTGCCCAGTTTAAACATTCTACTGCACCATCTAAATCATCAGGAATAATAACATATGGAATATCAAGTATTTTAAGCAAATCTAATGTTATATAACCTTGCTTTAAATGCTGTGGTTCATCTTTTATCCCTGCTTCACCTCGATAACCTATCATCAATATTACAGGGATTTGATAAACATATTTATCAACAAGAGATACAAGTGGATTTAATGCATTACCTAAACCTGAATTTTGCATATATATTAACCCAATTTTGCCTTGTGATAAATAATAACCGGCAGCTAAGGCAACTGCACTACCTTCATTAGCAGGTATTATATGATTTTCATATGTATAAAATTCCATCAAGCAATTATTAAAATCTTTTAATACAGAATCAGGTATCCCAGTAAAAAAATTTATTCTTTTTACAACCTGTTCTACAAATAGTTTTGTATCTATCATTAATTTTCCTTAATTAATTTTACTAAATCAATAGCTTTAATATACTTTTCATCAGATTCATAAGCTCTGTGATTTTTCAAAATCTCTTCTGCTGTATTTTTCATAGCAGTATATGCACTTCGTAATAACTGGTTTGCATAAATAATGATATTAACACCAGCTTTTTGTAACTCTTCCTCTGTTAATATAGGATAATTAGTTGGAACAACAATTAAATATCTTCTATTTTCAAACTTATTATACTCATTACAAAACTCTAAAATATCCTTACCATCATTTTGTCTTGAATGAATCATTATTCCATCTGCACCAGCATCTAAATATGCTTTTGCTCTTTTAAGTGCATCTTGCATTCCAGCACCAGCTATTAAACTTTCTATTCTGGCAAAAATCATAAAATCAGATGTGCTTTGAGCTTGCTTACCTCTTTTTATTTTATCACAGAAATCATTTATATCTGCTTGAATATGTATTTTTCTATCTGTTTCTATAAGTGAATTTTGTTTAAGTCCTGTTTTATCCTCTATAATAACAGCTGATACACCAAGCCTTTCTAACCGTTTTACAGTTAATACAAAATGTTCTGTAACAGAACCTGTATCTCCATCATATATAATAGGTTTATTCGTTACTTCTAATATATCGTTTACAGTAGCCATACGAGAAGTTAAATCAACAAACTCTATATCTGGCTTGCCTTTAGCAGTAGAATCAGTTAATGAACTTAACCATAAAGCATCAAATGCTCTAATACCCTGTCCATCAGATACTATTTGAGTATTTTCTACGACAATTGCACTTAATCCATTATGAGCTTCCATAACACGTATACATTCTTTCATTCTTAACAAATTTTTAAATGCTGCTAAACGTTGTTCTGGCATAGTTACAAATGATTTATTAAATTTATGAATATCAGTAGATGAAACATTTTTAGTATATTCTGGTTCAATAATTTGACCACCCCATTCTGCCATAATAGTGATAGCTTTATCTCTAACGGCTTTTAATGGACCTGCCAGCCAGTCAGTTCCATGCACCATATAATCAGGCTTTAACTTTCTTAAATTTGGCTCATAATCTTTTGTTTCCTGTGGTATAATATTTGATACATACCTAATGCTGCTGACAACATTTTCACGTTGCTCATAATTCATATATGGAACTCTTTTGTAGGAAGCAATTGCTTTGTCTGTAAAAAGTCCAACTGTTACTTCACCTAATTCTGCTGCAATTTTTAAAATATTTATATGACCTGGATGAATAAAATCAGCAGCCATAGGTACATAAACTGTTTTTACTGTTTTTTTATCTTCCATATAGTCTCCCTAAAATAAACATGTAGAACAAAATTTTGTTTGTGATAAATTACCAGATTTATGAGCATCTCTTAATTTTTGTATTTTATCTGAATGCCATATTTCATGTATTGTATTTTGATGTATATTTCCAACACTGATATGTCTTGCTCTATGTGCAGCACAAGGAACCACAGTTCCATCTCCATGGATAAATAAGGACTCAAAAGGATAGGAACATTTTTGTTTGCCTCTTATAGGAGCTTCTTGAATTGCATGTGCTCTTTCATCTTCATAAATTGATATCGGCACATATCTTTGCACTGCCACATAATCTACTTTATTAACCCATATCTGCTTAAATTCTTCTAATTCGTGCTTATTATCCTCCTGTAATAGAAAACTTACTCTTGTAATAGGTAAATCCTGACCTGATTTCGCTTTTAATTCTAAAAATGTATCTATATTTTGCAATACTTTTTTAAAATTTAATCCTATCCTTATTTTATTATAAGTTTCTTCTGTAACAGCATCTACACTAAAACAAATTCGTGTAACACCAGTATCTAATATTTTTTTTGACAATTCTTTTGATAATAGTGATGCATTTGTATTTAAATGTAT
>CAMEZN010000141.1 GCA_945947845.1 uncultured Mucispirillum sp.
TAATTTGTCATGGGAAGTAGATATTTATGGCAAACTTGATGCACTTCGTAAATCTAAAAAAGAATTAATAAAATATGCAGAAGAAAATTATGTAAATGGTCAGGTTACATTAGCAGCAGATGCGGCATCATATTATTTTTCTATAAGGAAAGCTGCTGCCCAGACTTTTTTTGCCAGAAAAATGCTTGAAAACTATAAAATGATACTAGATATTTATACTCAAATGCGAAGTGCAGGGCTTGTAGATGAATCAGAGTATATTACTACTACTATGGATTATTTAACAGGGCAGAATAATGTGCAGAAATATCAGCTTGAAGTAGAGCAGAATAAAAATGCTCTTTATGCACTTATTAATAATAAGGATATAAATATTACTACTGATATGGTGTATGATACAGCATTTGCTCCTGCTATTCCAAAAATCAATGATATACCTGCACAGGTAATCTTAAACAGACCTGATGTGAGAGCGTCAGTTTACACATTAAATAGTGAATTATATAACCATTATAATAGAAAAATGTCGCTTCTTCCAAGCCTTTCTATTAATGGAAACCTTGGCCAGCTTCTTACATCATCAACAGGTATTGGTGATTTTATATGGCAGATAGGAGCTTCTCTTGCTGCCCCTATATTAAACAGGCAGGAGCTTTATGCTCAGTTGAAAATGCAGGAAGAAACTGTTAAACAGGCAGAATTATCTTTGCAGAAATCTGTAAATACTGCAATAAGTGATATAGAAGATGCTAGTTTTGCTATGTCATCATCTAATAAATCATATAGTAATACAAAGGACATATTAGAAAATGCAAAACTTTCTATGGATATATTAAAATCCCGCTGGAAAGCTGGTCTTATAGATGATGTGGAATATTTAAAGGCAGAGAATGATTTTTTAAATACATATATATCATTTTATACTTCATGGTATGAAAATATATCATCATCAATAATGCTTTATAAAGCTTTTGGCGGAAGTTTTTCACCAAAACAGTTGCAGGGAGAACTATAATGCTGAATACAGAAGAAATGTATAAGACACTTCGTCCAAAAAGGACGAAAAAATCCATAATTATTACTTTGCTTATTATTGTTTTTGTAATCTTTGGTATCTTATATTATGTATTAAGGGATAAAGGTCCAGCCTATATTTATACTACTGAAAAAGCTCATACTGGTGATGTATCATCTCTTGTTAGTGCAACAGGCACTATTTCTGCCACTAATGAAGTATTAATAGGCAGTCAGGTTTCAGGAACGATTTCTGCTGTTTTTGTGGAAGAAAATGATAAAGTTAAAAAGGGCGATATTTTAGCAATTATAAATCCAGATACAATTAACCAGACTATTGCCCGTTATGAAGCACAGTTAAATTCTGCACAGGCTACACTTAATTCATCTCAGGTGCAGTATAATAATAAAAAATTAAATTATGACAGGTTAAAACAGGTTTATGATGCAACTGGTGGTAAATCTCCTTCTAAAACAGAGCTTGATAATGCTAAAATGGAACTTGATACTGCAAGTGCTGATATTTTAGTTAAAAAAGCATCTATTATAGAAGTGGAGACAAACTTAAACAGTGCTAAAATTGACTTAAAAAACTCAATTATAACAAGCCCTATTGATGGGGTAGTGTTAACCAGAAGTATAGATGCAGGACAGACTGTTGCAGCATCATTTTCTACACCAGAGCTTTTTGTTATTGCAGAAAATTTAGAGAAGATGAAGCTTGTTGTAAATGTATCAGAAGCAGATGTGGGAAAAGTGAAAGAAAACCAGAAAGTCCGCTTTACTGTTGATACTTTTCCAGATGATGAGTTTGTATCAACTATATATAGAGTTAATAAAGGCTCAACAGAATCAGAAGATAATATTGTAAGTTATGAAACAACTATTTATATAGATAATAAAGACTTAAAACTTCGTTCAGGTATGAGTGCAACAGCAGATATAGAAACAGAAGCGGCAGAGAATGCAGTGCTTATACCTATTTCTGCATTATTTTTTAAACCGATAGTGGAAGATACATCAGAAGCCGGTAAAAGACCTGCCATGCTGCAAGGTCCGCCGGGCAGAAGGCCAAGAGCTGCAAAAGAAGTAAATACTGATATTTCTAAAAATGCTACAATATATGTGCTTGTAAATGGTAAACCAGAACTTAGAAATATAATAACAGGTGTAAGTGATGGTAAAAATATACAAGTGCTTGAAGGTATCAGCAGTGATGATGAAATTATAACAAGTATGAAAAGAAGAATATGAGTGATTTTATTAAGTTAAGAAATATAGTAAAAGTGTATGGCAGTGGTGAAAATTCATTCCTTGCATTAAAAGGTATAGATTTAGACATTAATGAGGGAGAATTTGTAGCACTTATGGGTCCATCAGGCAGCGGCAAATCTACAATGGCAAATATTTTAGGCTGTCTTGATAAAGCAACAAAAGGCTCATATTTATTTAATGGTGTAGATGTGTTTTCACTTAACAGAAATGAAACAGCACTTTTAAGGAGAAATTATATAGGCTTTATTTTCCAAGGTTTTAACCTGCTTGCAAGAACAACAGCACTGGAAAATGTTGAGCTTCCTTTACTATACAGGGGTATGCCTAAAAAGCAAAGAAGAGAAAAAGCAAGGCAGGCTCTTGAAATGGTAGGACTTTTGGACTGGGAAAAACATACCAGTGCACAGCTTTCAGGTGGTCAGCAGCAGCGGGTTGCAATAGCACGAGCAATTGCTTCAAACCCATTATTCTTACTTGCAGATGAACCAACAGGCAACCTTGATACAAAACGAAGTGTTGAAATTATGGAAATACTTTCTAATTTAAATAAACAGCTTGGCATAACTATATTAATGGTTACACACGAGCCAGATATGGCACAGTATGCAACAAGAGAAGTGCATTTTAGAGATGGTGAAATAAATACAGCGGAGGCAGTTTTACGATGATATTTAATGCTGTATTTTTAGCTTTAAGGCAGATAAGCAGAAACTATCTGCGGGCATTTTTAACTATGCTTGGAGTAATAATAGGTGTTGGTGCTGTTATTATTATGATAAATTTAGGAAACGGCACACAAGCAATGATTAAAGAAGCCATTGAAAGTTTAGGCAGTAATCTTTTGATGGTGCATGCTCCGCCCCACTTAAACCCAAGCGGAACAACAAGAAGCCGTTATTTTACAATGAAAGAAGTAGAAACTATTGAAGAAAGAGTGCCGGGGATAAAAGCTGTTGCCCCAACAAATGCCAGCTCAGTAGTTGCAAAATATATGAATAAAAATGTGCAGACATCAATATCAGGTGTTACAGAGGGCTATTTCATAGCAGTTGATTGGAAAATCGCAGAAGGCAGAAGTTTTGAAAATAAGGAGTATGTAGCAGGAACAAATACCTGCATTATAGGGGAGAGTGTCCGTAAAAATCTGCTTGGTGATACTCCACCTATTGGCAGCAGGTTAAAAGTGGACTCAATAGTATGTGATGTTGTTGGAGTGCTTGAAAGCAAGGGACAGGGCGGCAGAGGCAATGACCAAGATGATGTTATACTTATGCCGTTAAAAGCATTTCAAAGAAGTATAAGTCCAAGCAATTCTATATATAACATTAAAACAATTATGATATCATTAAATGAAGATGTTGATTATAAAGTAGCATCAGAACAGATTGCTGTAATTTTAAGACATATGCGAAATATAGCAGATAAAACAAAAGATACATTTGAGATACAAAGCACAAAAGAAATACAGCAGACAGTAGAAAAATCTATTGGAAGTATGACTGTATTTATCGGTGCAGTTGCAGGAGTAAGCCTGCTTGTTGGCGGCATTGGTATTATGAATATTATGCTGGTATCAGTTACAGAAAGAACAAGAGAAATAGGCACAAGACTTGCAATAGGAGCTCTTGAAAAAGAAGTTCTATTGCAGTTTTTAGTGGAAAGCGCAACAATTAGTGCAGTTGGTGGTTTCATAGGCATAATCTTTGGTTTTTTAATGACACTGCTTCTTTCATCTAAACTGCATATTCCATTTACATTTGATGTGCAGATTGCAACGATTTCATTTGTTTTTTCTGGTTTAATAGGTATAATTTTTGGCTACCTGCCAGCAAGAAAAGCATCACGGCTAAACCCAATAGATGCACTTCATCACGAATAATAAAAAAGAGCAGATTATTATTTCTGCTCTTATGCTTTATTTTTAACATATCTGCTTTCTCTATTTTATTTCTTTTTTTAGAATTTACTCTTTGACATAATAATAATATTAATGTATTACTAACTTTTAAAAATAAATTTTTTGGAGAAGTGGATATGAAAAAAATATTATTATTAGTTTTTGTATCAGTATTATCATCAGTTATGCTTTTTGGCTGTAAAAAAAATGAAACATCAGCAGCTGATACATTAATTATAGGCACAAACCCAGAATTTCCACCATTTGAATACATTGAACAGGGAAATATTGTTGGTTTTGATGTGGATTTGATGAATGAAGTTGCAAAGCTGATTGGTAAAAAAGTAGAGTTTAAAAATATGGCTTTTGACAGCCTTTTGATAGCTATGCAGACAGGTAAAATCAACTGTATTATTTCAGGTATGACAGCAACAGATGAAAGACGTCAGCATGTTAATTTCAGCGACCCTTATTTTATCTCAAAACAGGCAGTTCTTGTGCCATCTGGTTCAGATATTAAAAAGTTTGAAGATTTAAAAGGTAAAAAAATTGGTGTTGTAATAGGCTATACTGGTGATATGGTTGTAACTGATATGTATAAAGATACATCATCTATCACAAGGTATGAAGCAACAGGGCAGGCAATTATGGCTCTTACTGCAAAAAAAGTAGATGCTACTGTATTAGATATGGAGCCTGCAAAAGAATATGCTGCAAATAATGAAGGCATTACTGTTTTAGATACTGCTCTTGCTGAGGAAGAATATTCTATTGCTCTGCCAAAAGAAAATACTGCATTATTAGAAGAAATAAATAATGCACTGAAAACTTTAAAAGAAAACGGCACATACGATAAAATATATGCAAAATACTTTAACAAGTAATATATAAAAACCTGCATGATTTATGCAGGTTTTGCATTTCCATTAATAATATCTTTAATATTTTTTGCAGGGGAAGAATGAAATAATTTTTTATATTCCCTTGTAAATTGAGTAATACTTTCATAACCTACATTATATGCTGCATCAGATACTGTAATACTTTCTGCCAGCATTAATCTTTGAGCTTCATAAAGCCGTAATCTTTTTTGATACTGTAATGGGCTCATCAATGTAATTGCTTTAAAATTTCTGAAAAATGTAGATGGTGCCATATTAACTGTTGCTGCAATATCTTCTATATGTATATATTCTTTAAAATTATTTTTAATAAATTCAACAGCCTGATATATCTTATTGCTTTGAGAGCCAAAAGTATATAATGCTTTTAAGTCTGCACCAATAGGGCCGATTAATATTCTGTAATATATTTCTTTAATAAGTAACTGTGCCATAAAACTAATTTCATCAGGTTTATTATATAAGTCAATAAGCCTGCTGAATGCTTCAAGCAGTTTATCATCTGCTTTGCTTTCAGCAATT
>CAMEZN010000142.1 GCA_945947845.1 uncultured Mucispirillum sp.
AGGCAGTCATTATCATAGCCTGCACAGCAGAAGTTGTGCCACCCACCATAAAAAAAGCATGAGCCGCACCAAAAGCATCTGCTGCTAAATTTTCAGCTTCTAATATAACAGATACAGGGTGGCAAAGGTTATCAAGTGGTTTCATAGAGTTAACATCTACTTTTAAACAATCCTGCCCAAGAAATTCTGTTAAAAGGGGAGTTCCTCTGCCGCCCTTATGACCCGGCACATCAAAAGGCACAACTCTTTTTTTCTTATGGTTAAGTAAAGCTTCATATATTGGAGCAATATTTTGCTGCATATTATTTCTCATTATATATATTTGTGCCGCTGAATATTTCTATCATTTCTTTGCGAAGGCTGTCAGTTATCTCTAAACGTTTTTTAGGCGGCAGCTCATACACATCTGTTTTAAAAAGATAGTTTTGAAGTTCAATCTCTTTTATAAGCATTTTAGTATGAAATATATTTGATTGATATACATTTACATCTATTGCATCATATTTAGTTAATGTAGCATCATCTATATAATCCTGAATAGAAGTAATGTTATGGTCAATATAATATTTTTTACCAGATAAATCTCTTGTAAAACCACGGACACGATAATCTATTGTAATAATATCAGAATCAAAACTGCCGATTAAAAAATCAAGAGCATTAAGTGGAGAAATTTCGCCGCATGTTGAAACATCTATATCAACTCTAAATGTAGATATAGCATTATCTGGGTGATATTCTGGATATGTATGCACTGTAACATGGCTTTTATCAAGATGAGCAAGCACAGTTTCTCTATCAGCAAGAAGATAAGTCCCTCTATTGCATGATTTATCAACTAAATGGTCATCAAGTTTTTCCTCTGTAATAAGGATTGTTACAGAAGCTCCCTGTGGGTCATAATCCTGCTTTGATACATTTAAAACATGAGCTCCAATTATATCTGTAACTTTACATAAAATATTTGTAAGCCGTTCTGAATTATACTGTTCATCAATATATGCAATATAATCTTTCTGCTCTCTCTGGCTTTTTGCATAACAAACATCATAAATATTAAAACTTAAAGTTTTGGTAAGATTATTAAAGCCATATAGTTTGATTTTTTCGTCCATTTATATATCTCCCAGTATACTGCGGATATATAACACAATGAAACATGAAAAGGAAAAAGTGCAGCAGAAAAACACTATAAACAAGAGTCTATACAGCAAAGACTTACTCTTACTACTCTCAAATAATTGACCGTTTCACAAGTTTGTGTTAAATACACGCATGGTTGTAAAGTAACCAACTCATAAAATTTGAGCTTCTAACTCAATCAAAGTATTCGGCAGTTGACCTGGCTGTCCGTATGGCCATAATTCTAAAATAATTATTAGAATGGTCTGGTAAGTTTTTCTGTATATATAATACTAAAACTTAGGAATTGGATTTATCATACTTCATTTTTAATGTCAATAGTTTTTTTATATAAAAATAGTATTTTTTTAAAAAAATCATAAATCAGAAAAGATAGTATATATTATTGATAAATAAAGTTTTTATTGTTATTGTAATATATTAAATATGTTTTTTTTAAATATTTTGATATAAAAAATAATATAAAAATACTATTTTTTTATAAAAAAATATATAAAAGTCAAATATTTTAATTAATTATATTGCAAAAATAAGTTATTTAAAGATTTAAATATATATTACTAGTTAATATCACTGTGTTATCAGCATATTACAGAGAATAAAGTAAATATTCCCTGTAATATTTATATTTTATTATTTTTCTATAAAATTAAGCACATCTTTATAAACCTGCTCTTTATTTATTTCATTCAGCACTTCATGGAGCATATCTTTATAAACTATATTTTCTATATTTTTATATCCTATTTTTTTAAGTGTTGAAATGCTGTCATTAATGCCTTTTTCGCCTTTTGTAACAGGGTCTTTTTCACCAGTAATGCTTAATATTTTAAGGTCTGGATTTTGGCATTTATAAGCATTAATATTATGCAGCTCTTTCATTCCTTTAAATATATTATAAATAGATATATTCATATATTTATACCCAGTGCAGAAAGGGTCATTGCTGTATTGTTCCATAGTAGCAGGGTTAGAGCATACCCACGAAGTATCATCATTATCAGCAAAAGTTTGTAAAATAATACTGCTGCCTTTTTCTCCTTTAACAGCATTGATTATTTTCCCAAGTATAAGCCCAATATTTACAAAGCTGTTATATGCAACTGTGCCGCTTAAAATCAGCTTTGAAATTTCTGTATCATGCTTTTGTAAATATGTTCTTGCAATCATAGAACCGTATGAGTGCCCAAGCATATATAATGGAGTGTTTTTATATTTTGATTTTATATATTTTGTTATTTCAAACTGGTCATTTACAAGCATATGAATATCTGCCATATAACTAAGCGGGTATTCATCATTTACAGAATATCCATGGCCTCTATTATCAGACATATATACTGCATAGCCATGATTATTAAGGTATTGTGCAAAATCATAATATCTTCTCTTATGTTCTTTTAATCCATGGACTATCTGCACAACTGCTTTTGGGTTATCTATATCTGCTGCTGCCATGCTTAATTTTAGATTATCAAATGTGTCAATAGAAAATTCATTCATAAATTCACTCCTAAATATATTTAGTAATATTATAATATTTTTTATGAAAAAATAAATATGAAAATCAATATATAATGTGCATATTTGTTTTGTCATGTAAGTATAGACATATTATGCTTTTGCAAAGATATAATATTATAAAGATATTATTATGATTGAAGTATAATAAGTAAAAATATCACTTTTATAGCTGATTATAATATAAAATATTATTTTTCTTTATAAAAAAACTCTTTTCATATTTAAAAAAATTGCTACAATATAAATATTAAGATAATGGCGGTATAATATGATAATTACAAATGTTGATAATAATGATTTAGAAAGTATCTTCTCTATTCAAGAAACTATTTTTCAAGAAGAACCACTTTTAACAGGGCTTTATTATTTTAATCAGGTTACATCTCTTGATTCATTAAAGGCTTGTTTTGAAAAATATGACTTTTTAAAGGCAGTAGATGATGATGGTTCTATTTCAGGGCTGATATGTGCAAAAGAAAATGATGATACTGTTTCTATACTTGCTATTATGGTGAAAAAAGAAAGAAGAAATAAAGGGATAGGCAGAAAGCTTGTTTTTGCTGTTGAACATCTTTATTCAGGTATCCGCTGTGAAATACAAACACCTAATACTATGCCGAAAAATATAGCATTTTATGAAAGTATGGGTTACAGCATTTGTAAAAGAGAAAATAATACAAAAGGCGAGCAAATTATAACTTTTGAAAAGTTAAGAGAAATACACTAGATATTATAATAAACATAGAGAATAATTTAAATATACTGATTTAAATAATTATGAAATAAATAGAATTAGTTTTTATGGAAGTCTTTTTATAAGTGTAACTTCATTACCTTTTTGGTTGTATTTGATTTCAGAAAAATACATTCTTGTAATAAATATGCCTCTTCCGTGTAATTTTAAAAGATGTTCTGTATCAGTAGGGTCTGGTAGTTTTGTTGTATCAAACCCTTTACCTTGGTCTGTAATTTTTACAGTTAATGTGTTATCTCTTAAATCAATATTAATATGTGTTGTTCTTTCTGCCAGTTTTTTATCATTTAGCCTTTCATTTAAAAGGTCATAATAAGTGCCGGCTTCTGTTGCCTTAAATTTTTCATCTGCTGTAATCTCTAAATTACCATGTTCAATAGAATTTGTAAGCATTTCAGATATACCTACACGCATTTTTTCAAGTTCAGAAAATTTAAAAAACAGCACAAACTCAGCAGTCATTGCATATACAAGCCTGTCTATATTAAAAAAATCATTAGATATGGTATATTCTTTATGAAAAACATAAGGCATAAGAGAAGGGTAATAGTTAGTAAGCAGCACACCATGAAATATAATATCCACTAAAAGACGCAAATGGGTATGGTTAAAATTTTCTTTAAGGCTGTATGCAGTATTTAATACTTTATCATTAGTGATAAGGCATGTTTTACCTGCTGAGCAAAAAGCTTCTACTAAATCTTTTTGGTCTGTTATAATAACAATAAAAGGTTCGCCGTCAAGTTCTTCGGGTGAAGATACAGCATGAATGGCAATCTTTTCTTCTTGACAAAAAGACTCCAACCGTTCTAAAAATTCTTTGTTTTGGATACACACTATTATTCTTTTCATAACTATTTTACTCTACCATACCTATTAAAAAAATCAATATAAAATTATAATATAAAATAAAAAAATATTAAAAATAAAAAAATATTAAAAATAAAAACAAATACTTTTACATTGTATAAATTTGTTCTATATTATGTTAGTTGAGGTATGAAATATGCAGTTATGTGCAGAATGTAGAAGAATAATTAAATTATGGTTTTTATTTGCAGTTATATTTTATGTAATATCAAAAGGGTATGATATACCTGTTGCATTATTTATGCTTCTTGCAGGAATTGCTCTTTTTGCTTCTATGGGTTTTTGGGCTGCAATTATTGAAGTTTTTACAATTTTTTTGCCTGTATTAGTATTATATTTTATAACAAAAAATATTTTTGCACTTTACCTAATACCTTTGACTAATATTCTTCTTATAATGTCATACAGAGCTGGCCGTCTTCCTGCTGCAATATTTTCTTATTTGTATATTCTATTTTGGTCATATTTGACTTATATATCTTATAATTCTTATGTAGATTATATTATTATTCTTATTTGTTTTGTAAATATGTTAATTCATATTAAAGGTCTTTTTATAAAAGCAGAAGAATCTCTTAACTGGTCATTTATTGCTGAAAATAATGATGAAACATCAACTCAGCTTTTATCTGCTTTAAAAGAAGGTCTTTATGAGTTAAAAGGAGATATTAAAAAAATAGAAAAACTTGAAGATGCAGAGAATAATATTGTAATTTATGCAGAAACAAAATTTTCATCATTAAGTATAGGGTTTATGTATAAACTTTATAAAAGCCTGCCAAAAGGCAGGAAAAATAAGGCATATATAATATATAAAGCTCCATTTTTTCCTGAAATGTCATATATTCCATTATGGTTTATGCTTTATATTAAAGGATATAAAGTTATGGGCAGGGCATATTATATAGAAGGCATTGCTGCAATCAAAACTGCTAATATATATTTTGCTGCACAAAAAGAAATGATGCAGGTTATATCAAAAGGTATGTATGATATAGCAGACGGCTTTAAATCAGCTCTGCCTTTATATATTCATCTTCTGCCGTTTGCATTAATAAGCACAGTATTTCATTATATAAAATATAAATTTAATAAAGAATGATTATGTTACATAGGGTAATCTGGGTAATCATCGCAGTTAAACCATTTGGAATTGCCAAATTCTTCTTGGGAAAATGTGCATTCCCTGTTTTCCTGATAGACCATTGTTATTTTAGTTCTTTCATCTACTGGTCTTGTGCTGTCTAAAAAATTAGAAATATCAACAGTAACATATCCATA
>CAMEZN010000143.1 GCA_945947845.1 uncultured Mucispirillum sp.
ATCTACTTTCAAGCGGCGGCAAAAGGCTTCGCCCTGTATTTCTTGCATTATCTGCTAGAATGTGCGGTTATAAAGGGGAAAATATACCTGCTATGAGTGCTGTTATAGAATATATTCATACTGCAACACTGCTTCATGATGATATAATTGACGGAGCAAAATATAGAAGAAAACGCCCTACTGCAAACAGTTTATATGGTAATGATGTAGCTGTTTTATGCGGTGATTTCCTTTATTCAAGAAGCTATATCACATTAACTGAATACGGAGCAAAACAAGTGCAGATGATACTTTCTTCTGCTGCCCTTACAATGAGTGAAGGAGAAGTAATACAGCTTTTAAAAACTGGCGATATTAACTTAACTTTTGATGACTATATACAGATTATTACACGAAAAACTGCTGTTCTTTTTTCTGCTGCATGTGAAATAGGCGGAAGACTTGCAGAAGTTAATGAAGAGAAAATAAAAGCTTTAAAAGATTTTGGCTATTATTTAGGGCTTGGGTTTCAAATGACTGATGATATTTTAGATTATATGGGAAACCCTGAAATTACAGGCAAAAAGAACGGCACAGATTTATTTGAAGGAAAGCTTACACTGCCTGTTATTAAAACACTTGAAAAAGCTGATGAAAATGATAAAAATATTATTACAGAAATGTTTAAGAAGAAAGAAAGAAATGATGATGATTTAAAAGTATTAAAAGATATTATGCAAAAATATGATATTGAAAAAATTTCTGAAAAAACAGCTGATGAATATATTAATAAGTCCCTTAACTCTCTCAATATCTTTGAAGATAATGATTATAGAAAAGCTCTTATAGCATTAGCACTTGCAATGGTTGGAAGAACTGCATAAATATTTAAAAACTTTGTAAATCATATCTTTTATAAGAATATATTGTAAAAAGTTTAAGATTATTGTATTAATATTGACAAATAAATATAAATTTGTCAGAGTTTGTAGTTAGGAAAAAATATGCAAAATTATAATTTTATTTTAGCAAGTGCATCACCTAGAAGAAAGGAACTTTTATCAATCTATATTAAAGATTTTAAAATTATTCCTGCAAATATTGATGAAATTATACCTGAAAATATTATTTTAGAAGACGCACCGCTTTATATTGCAAAAGCAAAAGCTGCTGCTGTATTTGATAATTTAGCTGAAAATGATATTGTTATTACAGCAGATACCATTGTTCTTCTTGATAATAAAGTATATGGCAAGCCTAAAAATAAACTTGATACTTTTAATATGATAAAAGCATTGTCTGGCAAAACTCATAAGGTAATAACTGGTGTATGCTGTTTTAGTAAAGATAAATATATTAATATAGAATTTTCTGATATAACAAATGTATCTTTTATAAATATTAACGATGATACAATAGAAAAATATTTAAATAATGCTGAATATATGGATAAAGCAGGAGCTTATGCTGTGCAGGGGCTTGCATCTATGTTTGTAGAAAAAATAGATGGCAGCTATGATAATGTTGTAGGGCTTCCTATGGGCAGATTAGCTCGTAATTTAATAAAGTATAAGATAAATTTATTTTAAAACAGGAGGTTTTTATGCTTGAAAGAAATCTTTATAATATGCTTTATGAAAATACTAGAAAATTCCCAAAAAGAACTTTTATTTATTTTGAAGAAAAAAAATATACATATACAGAAGGGTTTAAAATAATTAACCAAATGGCAGCTTTTATGCAGCAAAAAGGGGTAAAAAAAGGCGATAAAGTTATTATTATGCTTGGCAACTCCCCAGAATTTGTATTCTCAGTATTTGCTGTTTTTGCTTGTGGAGCAATAGCTATTCCTATAAATACTTTCTTTAAAGGTCATGAAGCATCTTACATTGTAGAAAACAGTGAAGCATTATTTATGATTTCAGAGGGTCAGTTTGAGGCAGTTGTTGAAGAAGTCCGTGTGCAGTGTAAAAAATTACAGGAAATATTTACTTTTGATAATGCAATAGTAAATACTCTTAATTTTTATGACTATATTAATAATATGCCTGATGCACCGATTGAATGTAAAGCATCTATCCATGATTTAGCATTATTTATATACACATCAGGCACAACAGGCCACCCAAAAGGTGCTATGCTTTCCCATTATAATCTTTTAGAAAATGCAGACAGCTGCTCTAAAATGATTAATGCAAACCATAAAGATAAATTTTTAATTCTTCTTCCTATGTTTCACACATATACTTTTACAACATGTATAATATATCCAGTCAGTATAGGAAGTGAATTAATTATTCTTCGTTCTGTAATGGAAATGAAAAAAGAAAGCTTTAAAAAAATATTAATTTTTCAAAGACCAACTATTATGCTTGGTGTTCCACAAATATATTCTGTTATGGCAAAATCATCTATGCCAAAATGGTTTGTAAAACTACTCTATCCTATTAAAATACATATCTCTGGTGGTGCTGCCCTTCCAGCTGAAATATTTAACCAGTTCAAAAAGAAATTTGGTATTAATGTAATAGAAGGATACGGGCTTTCAGAAGCTTCACCAGTTGTTGCACTAAACCCACTTAACAGGCAGAAACAAGGCACTGTTGGTGTAACACTTCCAAATGTTCAGGCAAAAATTATTGGAGAAGATGAAACAGAACTTCCAAGAGGACAAGTAGGCGAATTAATTATTAAAGGACCAAATGTTATGCAGGGATACTGGCACATGCCTCAGGCAACTGATGATGCCATAAAAAATGGCTGGCTCTTTACTGGTGATTTTGCCACAATGGACGAAGATGGCTATATATCAATTGTAGATAGAAAAAAAGATTTAATCATTGTTAAGGGTATGAATGTTTACCCTAGGGAAGTGGAAGAAGTAATTTATAAATTTCCGGGAGTAGATGCTGTTGCTGTAATTGGTATCCCTTCTATTGAGCAGGGAGAAATTATTGCAGCATATATTCAGGCAAAAGAAAATGAAACTATTGATGAAAAAGATTTACGAAATTATCTTGCAAAACATTTGGCAAACTTTAAACTGCCTCGCATTATTAAAGTTATAGAAAATATACCATTAACAGCAACAGGAAAAGTCCTTAAAAGAGAGCTTAAAGAGCTTGTTAAAAATGGCAAACTTTAATGGAAATATCATACTATAATATACTCCTTCCAGTGCCAACAGAAGGAGTATATACATATTTTTCAGAAGGATTGCTGAATATTGGCGAAAGAGTTGTTGTGCCTTTTGGAAAAAGAGAAATAACAGGGATTGTGCTTGAAAAAATAGAAAAACCTGATTTTGAGTGCAAAGAAATAATAATGTGCTGCGATGAATCACCTCTTTTTTCAGAAAAATATATTACATTTCTAAAAAATATTGCTGCATACTATACATGCCCTCTCGGACTCGTGCTGCTTGGTGTATTATCTGAGAAAATACTAAACATAGAAATATCTAATCTTGAACCAGTTAAAAATCACCCTGTTAAAGATATTACTCTTACAAATGAACAACAAAAAATTGCTGACAGCATTACTTTAAACAGTTACAGCTGCCATCTGATTAAAGGGATTACAGGAAGTGGTAAAACAGAGATATATCAAGAAGTTGCAAAAAAAGTAATAAACAGTGGTAAACAAGTATTATATATTGTGCCTGAAATCTCTTTAACACCGCAGCTGATAGAAAGACTTGCATACAGACTTGGAGTAGAACCTTCTGTTTATCATTATAAATTGACAGATAAAGCACGGAAAAAACATTTTTTGGATTTTGCTTCTGGTAATTCAAAATTTATGCTTGGTGCTAGAAGTTCATTATTTGTCCCTGCAAAAAATATAGGGCTTATTATTGTTGATGAAGAACATGAAAACTCTTATAAACAAGATGAATCCCCTTCTTATCATCTGCGGGATATGGCTGTAATGTATGCAAATATTTTAAATATACCAATAATTTTAGGCAGTGCTACCCCTTCTGTTGAATCAGTATATAATGCTGAATGTGGTAAATATATTCTCCATTCACTGCATAAAAGACCAAACCATGCAACACTTCCTGAAATTGAAATAATTGATATGAAAACAACAGACCTTATTGGCTCTATGATTGCAGAACCTATATATAATGAGCTTTCTAATGTAGTAAAAAGAAATGAACAGGCTATTATACTTTTAAATAGGAAAGGATATTCTACATATCTATACTGCAAACAGTGCGGTGCTGTGGCAGAATGTCTTAACTGTTCTGTGGGACTGGTTTCATTTAAATCACGAAATAAAGCATTATGCAGATACTGCAATACTGAATATGATAATTTAACATGCTCTGTGTGCGGCTCAAAAATATTTAAAGAATATGGATATGGCACTGAAAAAATAGAAGAATTTTTAGAATCTATGTTTCCTGAAAAAATAATAAGAATAGATACTGAAAGTGTTTCTTCACTTAAAACTCTTAATAAAAACCTAAAACGGTTTGAAAATAAGGAAGCAAATATTTTAGTAGGCACTCAGTTGATTGCAAAAGGACTTCATTTTCCAGAAGTAACTTTTGTTGGTGTTTTAGGGATAGATAATTTAATGGCACTGCCTGATTTTAGAGCTATGGAAAAAGCATACCAGCTCTTAGTGCAGGTTTCTGGCAGAGCAGGCAGAGAACATTTAAGCGGTAAAGTATATATCCAGACTATGAATCCAGATGCACCTGTATTTCATATGCTTGACAGTGCTGATTTAGAATTTTATAACTGGGAGTTAGAAAGACGAAAAATTACTCAATATCCGCCTTTTACTAAAATTGCAAGGCTTGTGTTCAGCTATATTAATCAGGAAGACTGCTATAATACTGCAAAGATTACAGCAAATACTTTAAAGTCATTAAAAGAAACTGAAAAACTTATTATATATGGTCCAAAAGATGCTACTATTGCAAAACTGCAAAATAAATACAGATATGAAATATTAATAAAATCTATAAGCAATAGTGATTTAAATAAGGCACTTTTTATTGCTCAACAGATATTTAATAAATGTAAAAAAGGGGCTATGCGGCTGAAAATAGATAAAGACCCATACTTTATGATGTAAATTATATATTTTTTTCATTATGCAGTATTGCACTTTCTGCTAAAATAATTTTTGCTATATCATGTTTGCTTTGTCTGCCTGTATGAGTAACATTACCATTTGCAAAAAATAATGTTACTTCATTATCTAGGCTGTCAAAACCAATATCTTTTTTTGAGACATCGTTTGCAGCTATAATATCTGCTTTTTTCTTTTCTAATTTTTGTTTTGCATATTCTTCCATATTATTAGTTTCTGCTGCAAAGCCAACTAATACTTGATTATTCTTTTTATGGACTCCTGCATAGCTTAAAATATCTTTTGTTTTTTTAAGATGAAGGGTTAATTCATCATTATTCTTTTTAATTTTTTGATTTTCATAAACTGGTGAATAATCTGCTACTGCTGCTGCCATAATCATAATATCAGCTTTTTCATACAAAGAAAGAAATGTATTATACATATCTTCTGCACTTACTACTTTATGTATATTAGGAATATCA
>CAMEZN010000144.1 GCA_945947845.1 uncultured Mucispirillum sp.
AATGAAATAAAATAACAGCATATAATTTTTATTTTTATATACTATGAAACTATCATTATTATTTTTCAGCTCTCGTGGAAGATTAAGCAGGCTTGCATATAGCTGTTTATTTATATTTACTATTGTTTTTTTTACATTACTTAATAATATATTTAGTTTTGATAAATATATTGAATATTTTCAAACAGGGGCTGCAAATATTATAGTAAATGTAATAAGAGAGATTGTCTTTGATATAACAAATATATTATCAGTTATTATTTTTATTTTTCTTACAATAAAAAGGCTGCATGATTTTAATCAAAAAGGAGTTGCTATCATATATGTTTCTGCTGCTGTTTTTGCAGCTGCACTTGTTAAGTGTTATATGACTGGTGGAGATGGTCTTGACTGTATATTTAACACCATACTAATAATTTTTATAATATCTATTTTATTGTTATGTATATGGCCAGGGGACAAAAAAGATAATCAATACGGCAAAGTTCCTTCATCATTATTTGATTTAGGATTAGATTAACTACATAATATTTTTAAAGATATTTAATATCTTTTATGTTGACATATATTTTTACATATAGTAGAAATTGTAAGAATAATTTACAAAATATATACATATTTTTAAATTAGGAGGAGAGTATGGATTTTAAGGGTATATTTTTAAGTGCTCATGGAAGATTAAACAGAATGTCATATTTTTTACTAAGTATAATGTTTTCAATTGTTTTATCTATGGTGAATAAAATTATTGAATTTATAGCAGTAGTTGATGTATTGCAAATAATTTTATATTCTATTTTAGGAATTATTAATATTGTTATTTCAGTATTTTTATCAATTAAAAGATTCCATGATTTTGGTAAAAGTGGCTACTACATGTTAGGGTATTATTTAGTTATGTTTGTTGTAATGATAATTGCAGGTGTTCTTGTTATGGCTGGAACAGGCAGTAAGGAAACTGGAATATTTGTTATTGCAATAATTGCATTAGTGTTTATCTTATATACTTATTTAAAACCGGGTGTAAATGGTGATAATCAGTATGGAAGTCAGCCTTTAATTCTTTTTGATTTAGGACTAACTAATACAGCAAAACAAACAGAACAGATTATTTCTAATAATGAAAATAATCAGTAATATATTAAGAGAAAGTTTTACTTCCTCTTTTTTTTAAAAATATTTTTCATTATAATATTTTATCTTTATTATATAAAATTATAAAATTTGTCTTTATTTTCTTGTTATTTTATTATATAAATCATATTTGTTATTTGGTATATGAGGTAAAAAAATGGATAAAGCTATTGTTTTAGCAAGTGGCGGGCTTGATAGTTGTGTTACTATTGCCTGTGCTGTAAATGATGGATATGATGTTTCACTTTTGCATATAAATTATGGTCAAAGAACTCAAAAAAGAGAAGATAAAGCTTTTGATGATATTGCAGAATACTATAACATTAAAAATAAAATGACAGTAGATATTGATTATTTAAAAAGAATTGGCGGGTCTTCTCTTACAGATATATCAATGAAAGTTGAAGAAGATACTATTCCTTCTTCATATGGCAGCAGCCTTCCATCAACTTATGTGCCGTTTAGGAATGCTAATATGATATCTATTGCAGTCAGCTGGGCAGAAGTAATTGGAGCTAAAAAAATATATGTTGGTGCTGTTGAAGAAGATTCAAGCGGTTATCCTGATTGCAGAGAAATATTTTATGAAAAATTTAATGATTTATTATCTGTTGCATTATCCCCAGAAAGTAATGTGGAGATAGTAACCCCTGTGATTCACCTTACTAAAAAAGATATTGTTAAAAAAGGTATAGAACTTAAAGCACCATTACATTTAACATGGAGCTGCTATCAAAATGAAGATGCTGCATGCGGAGTATGTGAAAGCTGTAAATTAAGGTTAAAAGGTTTTGAGCTTGCAGGAGTGAAAGACCCTATACCATATAAATAAATAATAAATGGAGCTGAATATGACATTAAAAGAACAAATTTTAGAAGACATTAAACATTACATGAAAGAAAAAGATAATGTAGCATTAAATGCTGTTCGTATGCTTAAATCTGATGTTAAAAATGCTGAGATTGCTGCAATTAAAGAGCTTGATGATGAAGGAGTAATTAAAGTTGTAGCTTCAAGTATTAAAAAACGTAAAGATTCTGCTGAAATATATATAAAAAACGGCAGGCAGGATTTAGCAGATAAAGAACTTGCTGAAATTAAAGTATTAGAAAAATACTTACCAGCTCAGCTTGATGATGAAGCTATTAAAGCTGTAATTAATGAAGTTATATCATCTCTTGATGATAGTATGAAGAAAAACTTTGGTGCTGTTATGAAAAATGTAATGGCAAAAGTAGGCTCTTCGGCAGAAGGTAAAAGGGTAAGTGAGCTTATAAAAGGTATGTTATAGTATGGGTGTTGTTGATATTATAATAATAGTGTTTATACTTGTTTTTGCATTTAAAGGCACTATTAATGGATTTATAACAGAAGCCATAAGTATTTTAGGTATAATTTTAGCCATACTTTGCTCTTATATGCTTTATGAACCACTTTTCAAAATTATGCAGGCAGTTGGTTTTGGTAAGCAGGGTGCATCTATTGCTGCATATATTCTAGGATTTTTGATTGTATATGTTGTTGTTCTAATATTAGGAAATCTTATACATAGAACATTACATGCAATTCATCTAGGCTGGGTAAATAAAGTATTTGGTTTTTCATTTGGAGTATTAAAAGGGGCTTTTATAGCAAGTGTAATACTTTGGATAATTGTTTCTATTGTTCCAAACCAAGTAAAGTTTGTGCAGGATATAAAAGGCTCACAAGCTGCACAGGCTACTATGAAAGTGCTGCCATACTGCTATGACAGGCTGAATGCTGTTTCTAATTTAGATAGATTTAACCCTTTTAAATAAAATACAAGGAAGAATATGAAGTTTGATATTAATACATTAGAGTTTGAATCTTTTAAAGAGTTTTTACTTGATAACTTTATTTCATCATTTTCAAAATCTTCCTTTAAAGTAATAAATATATTAAATGATATAGAAAGTATCTATAAAAGACAAAATGAAATAAAGCAGGCTGTAGAATATAGAGAAAGTTCATCTTTTATTGAAGATGATAATGATTTTTTCAGCCTGTTTTATTCTCTTACAGATAAAACAAAATCTTTTGACCCTATGGATTTTGTGATAATAAAAAATTTCCTTGTAAAAATATCACTTATTAAAGAATCATTAGAAGAAAAAAAATATTCTCATTTAATAAGTTATAGTGAAAGTTTTTCATCATATCAGTATTTAATAGATTTAATAAGCCAGTCTATAAATGATAAAGGTGCTGTCAAAGATGATGCAACACCAAAGTTGCAGGAAATAAGATACTCTTTAAATCAGTTTAAGAATAATATCCGTAAACTTCTTTCAAATATTTTTAATTCCCCAAATGCTGATAAATTTATACAGGATAAAGTAATAGTTTTAAGAAACGGCAGATATACTATACCTTGTAAAACAAATTTCAGCCAGTATATGCAGGGTATTATTCAGGATAAATCTGCCAGCGGTCAAACTTTATATATAGAGCCAGCATCATGTGTTTCTGAAAATAATGCTATGCAGGAATTGATTATTGAAGAATCGGAAGAAATAGCAAAGATAATTTATACCTTGATTACTTCTGTTAAAGCTTCTTTAATTGATTTAAATAAGACTGTCAAAAATTATTCCTATTTAATAATGATACTTGAAATAGGGCTTTTTTATGCTAATAAGCCACATACTTTTGGCGAGCTTGGAAATAGTATGGTTTTTACTCAGGTTCATCACCCGCTTTTATATTTAAGAAAGGGTGATAATTCTATTCCTATTGATTTTACAATAGATAATCAAGGGGACCATATTATTATTACGGGGCCAAATACAGGTGGTAAAACTGCTGCATTAAAATCTATTGGATTAAATCATCTTATATCATACTGCGGTCTTCCAGTATTTGGTAAATATTTTAAGTTTATTGCTTTTGATAGTATTTTAGCAGATATCGGAGATAACCAGTCTATAATAATGGATTTAAGCACATTTTCATCACATATGGTAAATATTAATAATATTGTTGAAAAAGCAGATAATAAAACATTGGTGCTTTTTGATGAGTTAGGCACAGGCACAGAGCCAAGAGAAGGTGCATCATTAGCAGTTGCTATTTTAAAATATCTGCGGAAAAAAGGTGCAACAGTTATACTTACAACACATTTTACAGAAGTAAAAAACTATGCCCTAAATAGTGATAATTCATATTTTTATTCAGTAGATTTTGATTATGAAAATCTTAGTCCTAGATATAAGCTGATAAAAGATGTTATGGGTAAATCTGACCCTATTATGATAGCGGAAAGGCTTGGGTTTAATAAAGAAATTATTAAAGATGCAGAAGAAGAGTTAATGCGGTATAAATCTTCTATTGAAGTGCAGGTAGAAGAATTAAATAGAATGAGAGCAGAAGCAGAACATACTAAAAAGATACTTGCTGCAAAAGAAAAAGAATTACAGGAAAAAGAAGAAATGTTTAATACTGCTAATCAGGAACTGCAAAAAAAACTTAATTCTAAGGAAATTGAATTATTAGAAGAAACATATGCTCTTTTACAAAAAAGTAGAAGACTTGCAAATCAAAAAGAAAAATTAACAAATGATGAGATAGATTCGGTTATTAAAAAAACATCTTCTAAAATAGAAGATATTAAAGCAAAACAGGTCAAAATAGAAGATATTAAAATCAATGATGTTATATTTCTTGATAAATATAATAGTCAGGTAAAAATTTTAGAGATTTCAGGTAATAATGTTACAGTAGATTTAAATGGCATGAAAATGAAAATGAAAAAAAATGATATTGTTGGTCATAAAGTTGAGCAGGTGAAGCCAAAAACTGTAAAAATAACTAATAATACAAGTAAAAGCGGCTCAAAAAGAGAGATTGTGCTTGTAGGAAAACGTGTTGAAGAAGCCCTTGATTTATTAGAAAAATTTATTGATGATTTACTTCTTACAAGTTATGATAAAGCATATATTGTTCATGGCAGAGGTTCAGGGCAGTTAAGAAAAGCTGTTCATGAGTATTTGCGAGTGCACCCAAAAGTAGCAAAATATTATTTAGCAGAAAATAATGAAGGCGGTAATGCAGTAACTATAATTGAACTTTAAGGTTATTTATTATATGTTACAGGGCATGTAATAGTATCATCAAAAAAAGTAACTTTTCCTGTTGCTATGCCATATTTTGCACCAACTACAATAATTTTACCTGACTCTATATAAGGTTTAAGGACTGCACTGCTTTTGATTTTATCTACTGTATGATATACATTTAAATCTTCTGCTCGTTCTAATAAATCAAATTGATTATTTGTTTCTTTTGCTGCTCTATCTATTGAAGGCTGCACTTCGTGAAGAATATCTTTTATATAACCAAGTTCAGCACCTTCGTGGTCTTCTA
>CAMEZN010000145.1 GCA_945947845.1 uncultured Mucispirillum sp.
TACCTGCAATAGAACAGGGCTTATTTTCTGATTCCTGCTCGGCAAAATAACTTTCTTCCATTTTTTCTAAATCTTTTTCTTTTCTGTATTTTTTATTCATTATAATTCCTTTATGTTTTCTTTTTCCATTTGTTATATGGCTAATATACACAAGAAATTATGGCGCATGTCCGTTATGTCCGAAAAAGAAAAGGATTTATGTGTTTATAGTTAAAAACATATAAATATTTGTAAAATATAGTTTTTATACATGTTATATAGATAAAAAAAGCTTGCAAAAAAATACTTAAAAATTTCACTGCAAAAAATAATATTTTTACTTGATAATATACTTATTAAAAGTTATAATAAAAGGGATTATAATATATTATTGATAGTCTTTATTACGGTGAATTATTTTGATTAAAAAGTTACTTATTTTACTTTGTCTTATTGTTATGCCGTTATATGCTGCTGCTTTTGATAAACAAGACTTTATAGACAGTTATTCAGGTATTCAGTTTAAAAAGCTTAATAATAAAACTTATCTGGCTGTTTATGAAGTAACTCAGGAACAGTGGTATAAAGTAATGAATACTGCTCCATTTTATTTTAATAAAGGTGGGCTGTATCCTGCAGAATCTGTTTCTATTGGCGATATTCAAAAGTTTTTAAATAAATTAAATTCAGCGACTCAATCTCATTACAGACTGCCAACAGTTGCTGAATGGAAAGAAGCTGTGGGCGAAATCCGTGTTAATAGAGATGATGTGTGCTCTTATGCAAATTTTTATGATATTTCATCTAATTCAGTAAACAGGTTTGGAAATGCTTATTTTGAATGTGATGATAAATTTCCAAATACTGCACCTGTTGGCTCGTTTACAGCTAATAGTAAAGGTTACTATGATTTATTTGGTAATGTAAAGGAATGGCTTTGTAACTCAGAAAGTGATAGAACAAATACTTGTGCTAATCTGCTCGGTGCTGCAAGCCTTGCTGTTGCAGGGGGTGGGTTTAGCGATGGTCCAAAAGAAATGAGAAAAGTTATAAAAGATGAAAGAACATCTTTAAGATATGCAGGGCTTGGGTTTAGGCTTGCAGTTGATGCGGCTGCTATTAACCCTAATGCAGTTACTGACAGCATTAATAAACCAAATGTATTAGCACCTGTTACAACTATTCCTGTTGTACCAGCAGAAGAAAATATTCAAAATACTACACCTCCATCAGCATTTGATAACCAAAGAAATGATATTACTAATAACCCAGAGCAAAATAATCAGGACGAACCTCTGCCTGAAAGAAAATTTAAATTTCTCCCATTTTTAAGAGATTAAAAAAATGGGGTTAAATAATCAAGAAATAAAACTATTAGACATGATAGAAAATAAGTATTATATGAAACCTATCATGAATTTAATACAAGATGATTTACATAATAATATTATACCAGTGCAAGAAATTTTTAATAACTTATATGATTACTTAACATCTGCCAATAAAAAAATAAAAGAATTACTAACAGAATCTATACTTAAAGAAAAGTATAATATTTCTTATAATCCACCAATTCTTCCACTTGTATGCTTTGCAACTGTAAATTTTTATAATGAAATAAACAACCCACAACACAGGGGAATGTTTAAATTTTTGACTGTTCTTTTATTGGTAGAAATATTCAAACACAACAATTCATAAAACCACTTAGTAATCTGATAGAGTATGCTAACGAAAATTTGAGTGAATAAATATATGTTATATGATGACCCAACCCTTTCAACTATTCAAGATACAGTCTATAATGAAAAATATGATTTTCAAAACCAATCATATAGTTCTCTATACCCTAATTTACACAAATATCCTGCTACAATGCTGCCACAGATTGGACTGGAACTATTACAAGACTTTAATGCAAAAAAAAACAAACCTTTTAGACCCATACTGTGGCAGCGGTTCAAGTTTTATAAGTGGATTGGAATATGGAATTAAAAATTTTATAGGATTTGATTTAAACCCATTGGCTGTTATGATAAGTAATGCAAAACTAACCTTAGTGCATGAAAATATCTTATATGATGCGAAATACTTAATTTTAGAAGAATTAAATAAAAATAATAAAATTTATACAAATAATAGTAATAATATTCTTTCAAGAATAACAAATATTGATTTCTGGATAAATAAAGATGCACAAAATATTTTATTAAAATTATATAATATCATTAATTATATATGTCAAAAAATAGATAACTATTCATTAAATAATTTACTATTAGTAGTATTTAGTGAAACTTTAAGAGAAGTAAGTTATACAAGAAATAATGAATTTAAATTATTTAGAATGAAGAATTATGAAACATATAAACCAAATGTTATTGATATTTTTACTAATAAATTAGACGATATATATACAAAATATTTAAACTATTACTATCCAAAATTAATAGGAAACAATATTAAATATCATATATATAACAGTATCTTTGAAAATAAAAAATATAATTTAGATAAAATTGATACAATCCTAACAAGCCCACCTTATGGTGATTCAAAAACAACTGTTGCTTATGGCCAATTTTCAACTTTTATAAATGAATGGACTGGAATGGAGAAAGCTAGAAAATTAGATAGTTATTTAATGGGTGGGAAAAAAGCAAAAACTCTATACACTAGTGGATTAATTAGAGAATATATTGAAAATATTAAAAATATCAGTCCAAACAGAGCATTAGAAATTTCAAGTTTTTATTTTGATTTAGACAATAGTATTACTGATTTAGCTCATATTGTTAATCAATATGGTAAAGTGTTTTATGTTGTAGGAAATCGCAGAGTCAAAGATATAGAATTACCAACAGATAAATTTATTGCTGAAAAATTTGTGCAAAATGGCTTTAAACATTTAACTACAATTAAGCGTAAGATATCAAATAAAACTATGCCGGTCAGAAATTCCCCTACAAATAAAGCAGGTGTTTCATCAAATACTATGAACTATGAATATATTGTAGTGTGTGAGAAAATATAATTATATTACTTATAATCACATAAATAAATTTTCTTTCATATAAACAGTATATAGTAATTCTATGAATAAAACTGCCTTATAAGCATGAGAACTTCATCTATACTGTTTGTTTTATATATATTTGTTCTAAACTCTGCTGCATTATCAAGCCCTTTGCAAAACCAAACAGCAAACTTCCTTAATACATGCATATAATGGGTTTCTTTCATTCCCCTGCCATTTGTATGTTCTAACATATAGCCCCAAAGCTCTATTAGTAAATCTCCTATTTCATGTGGAGCTAAATAATTATATAAATCTGCATCGCTGCACTTATCTTCAATGGCTTTAAATACCCATGGAGCTTTCATCATACTTCTTCCAAGCATAATGCCATCAACCCCTGTTGCTTTCATTTCCTTATATGTATCATAGCCTGCAACTCCGCCATTACCTATAATAGTAATTTTTGCCGTCTCTGCTATTTCCTGCAAAATATCAAGCCTGACAGTGCCGCCAAACATATCACTTTTAGTTCTGCCATGCACTACTAATGCGTTAACCCCTTCATTTTCTGCAACTTTTAATATATCTTTATAAACAAGATTTTTTTGTTCCAAGCCTATGCGAATTTTAATAGAAAATGGCTTATCTGTTGCCTTACGGATATTTGAAACAATAGCTTGTATCCTGCCAATATCATTTAATAAAGAACAGCCGCCACCAGCTTTTATTACTTTTTTTACTGGGCAGCCCATATTTACATCAAAAGCATCTACCTGACATTCATTTTCTGCCACATGAACTGCTTCACCATAATTTTCAGGCTTCCCGCCAAAAATTTGAAAAACAAGCGGGCTGTCTGTTTCTATTCTGTCAAGATATTCCATAGTTTCTTTATTTCTTCTTGCCAGCCCTTCTACTGATATCATTTCTGAATATATTATACCATTAAAAAATTTACGAAGAATTCTTCTATAAGGTAGATGAGAATAACCTGCCAATGGTGCTGCTACCAGGTCATTTTTTAATAAGTTTTCTTTAAAAAAATCTGACATTATAATAAACCAATACTATGCTTTGTATCGTAAGCACTGCCTTTGTAATTTAAAAAATTTCTAAATTTATAAAACCTGTAAGCTGCATAGGCTATCATTTCCCCGTTATCTGTGCACCTTGCAAGTTCTGGAAAATAGACATTAATATTTTTTTTCTCTGCTGCTCTTTCATAAAATACTCGTCTTATTTCCTGATTTGCAGCAACACCGCCACCAACTACTATTTTATCTCGTTTAAAAAGTGATGCTGCTTGAAATGTTTTATCTGCTAATGTAGAAGCAACAGTCCATTGAAATGATGCTGCAATATCTTCAAGGGAAAACTGCTCTTTATGAATAGTATTCATAACAGCAGTTTTTAAACCGCTAAAACTAAATTTTATTTCACCTTTAAAAGCCTGTGGAAATTTTACTGCATTTCTATTGCCTTTTTCTGCCAGATTTTGAATAAAGATTCCACCCGGATATGGACCACCCATTACTTTTGCTGTTTTATCAAATACTTCACCTGCTGCATCATCTATTGTTCTATCTATAAGTGTAAAATTTAATGCTTCATCTACATCAAAAATATGAGTATGACCGCCAGAAACAATTAAAGCAGTATATGGCGGCTTTAAATCAGGGTATGAAAGCTCTGCTGCAAGAATATGGGCTGCTAAATGATGAACTGGAACTACCGGTTTATGAAGTGCATAGCCAAGACCTTTGGCAAATGAAACTCCAACAAATAATGAACCAATAAGCCCCGGTGCATTTGTAACACCTATAATATCTATATCATCTCCTGTAATAGCTGATTCTTCTATACAGGCATGATACAATGGCTCTATTTTTTGTATATGATTGCGAGAAGCTACTTCTGGAATAACTCCACCAAATGCTGCATGTATATCTGCCTGAGAAAATGTTTTACTGCTTAATGTGCCTTTCTCAGAAGAATAAACTGCAAGCGATGTTTCATCACAAGATGATTCTATACCTAAAACAATCATAAAAACCTTTAATTAATAAGCTTTTTAATATCAACTAAATGATAGTTTAATTTTTCAAGCTGCGGCAAAGCTATTTTTAAAGCTGCCAAAGTATTTGGTCTTACATGGCCAATAGCTATTATACTGCCATCATCTCTTGCTTTTTCTGCTGCTTCATATATTTTACCAAGTATTGCTTCTACACTGTTATCATTATCTAAAAATAATCTATTTTCACCGCATTTATAGCCAGCTTTCCTGCATTCTTCATATGCTTTTGTTTGTGCTGTTGTGCGGCTGTCAACAAATCTATTTGTATACTGTTTAGAAGCAGCTAATATCTGAGCCATTTTATGTGCATCTTCTGTAATAGCAGAGCCCATATGGTTATTAAAGCCGTCCACACTAACACCTAAGCTCTCAAAATTTTCTTTTACAACACCAGCTATTAAAAGTTCAGGCATATTCGGAAG
>CAMEZN010000146.1 GCA_945947845.1 uncultured Mucispirillum sp.
GTAATACTTTTAAACGACAGTGGTATATCTAAAATAGATGGTTTTTCATCTATCAGACACCCTAAAAAACTTAATAAAATAAAAAATATTCTCTACCCATACAGCTGCAATAACATTAAAAAATATTCAAGAGTAAAAGTTAAACTTAATAAATGTTCATGTATAAAAAATAATACCCCATGCAGTGTATTTGAAGAAACTTTATGCCCTGCTATTTATACATCAGCTAATAATATACTGGTAGATAGTGCAATGTGTAATGGGTGTTTAGCATGTAAAGCCTTATGCAGTCAGGGAGCTGTTTCATGAATTATCGCATTTTTTTAAACGGATATAGGTTTTCCACATATGATGACTGTATAAAACTGCTTATTTATAGTGCAGAACAGTCTGATTATATTGTTGAAATAGAAGGCTTTGAAAAAACAACTCCTTTTGCTCCTTCAAAAAATTATATTTTACTTAAAGGCAGCTCAAAAGAAATATACAGCGATATTATTATAGACTTTGATAATCTGCTGATTAATGCTAATTATGAAAGAGCAATAACTATTGCTCCAAATACTCTTGAAACAGAACCACTGCCAGATGCAGTCCATTATTGGAAATCTATGGGTGCTGTTTTTAAAATAATTAGTGATTTATCACCTGCTTATGTAACAGGTTATCTGCTTGAAAAAAATATGAAAAAAGAACTTGAAGCATTTAATTCATCTTTAAGCAGGCTTCCATTTGCTGTGCAGATAGCTGTTAATGAATTAATGACGGACGTTGAATAATGGAAAATAAAAAAGCATACGGCATTTTTAATGGTGTTATGCTTGGTTTTCTTATACTTATAGCTGTTGCACTTCTTGGTGTTATATTTTTTACAAAATCATCTTTTTTCAGTCAGGTTGATGAATATGGCTGCAATAATAGTGCAGGATATACTTTCAGTTATGCAAAAAATAAGTGTATAAAAGTATACGAAGAAGCAGTGCAGATGAATAAAACAGGCTCTAATAACCCAAATGATTTAAAAGCATTTATAGTATTTTCTGATGATAATAAATCCGCAGATATGTTTCTTCCCGGAAGAATATATGCACTTTTACAGATGAAAGATAATAATACTTCATGGCATGATAACTCATCTCTATATATACTCTATAATCTTCCAGAAAAATTAAGCCTTACAAAAGATAATCAGGAAATTTTTTATATAAACAGATAACTATACTTATTTTAAAGAAATACTTAAAAGACCGCCGTTAACAGGTATTATCTGTGCATTAAGTGTTTCATCTTCAAAAATTTCATTTATAAAATTTAAAACTTCCCGCCTGTTAGACTGATATTTATAAGGGGTCTCACATTCCATACACATAACATAGCCGTATATTAATATATCATCAAAAATAACACAAGCATTCTTATTAAGTCTAGGTTTCAAAAGCTGCCATATACTAGAATACTCTCTTTTGACTGTATCAATAAATGCAAAATCATATTTTTCATCAGTTGTTTTTAAAAACTGTTCGCCTCTCATTTGGTAATATGTTACATTTTTATAATCTTTAAAATAATTTTGGAAAAAAAGACCTCGTTCCAGATTGCCATCTACTGCTGTAAGATGTGTTGCAGGAAACCCTTTTAACACTGCCATACTGGATACTCCAATACCACAGCCAATATCAATGCTTTTTGCAGGCTGTTTTATAGAAACAATATTTGTAACAGCAGTGCAGGCATTTTCTTCTAATGACGGCACTCCCATATTTTCAGCTGCCTGCCTTAATATTTCATAACCTGATTTAGAATCTAAATGTTTTAAAAATTCTTCGCAAATTGTAGGTGAAAATGATACATTCATAAATTATTTCTGCTGTGCTTTCTTTTTATCATCACCAAAAACAGGCTGATATGTAAGCCGTTCTGCCATTTTTGAAGCATATTCAGGGTTTGATTTTCCAAGTTCATTTAAGATTTTTCCTGCTACATTTGGTGTCATTCTGCTGAAAATTGCAACAGCTGTATCTATATCCATCGTAGTAATAATATTAGCAACTGATTTTGGCTTTGATGTAGAATAAACTTTTACAAGATTATCAAGCTCTTTATTCTGCTGCTCCCCTAATGATTTCAGCTGTGCAGAAACTTCATCTCTTATTTTTTTTATATCATTTTCTCTTGAAAGTAAATCCTGCTCCATAGCATTAAGCCTAGCTTCCTTTGCATTTAAATCTGCTTCGCGAATATTTAAATTTTTCTCTTTTTCTCTTAATTCTTTTAATATTGCAGTCGTATCTATTACTTTATTATCTTGTTCCTGAGCATAAACTGCACTAAAAGTAAATAAAGACATCAGCCATATAATAACTACTTGTTTCATATTTCTGCTCCCTATTCTTCTTTATGTCCTCTTGTAATATTTATTTCATCAATCTGCATCATCTCTTGCTTTTTAACATATTCAGCATAATAAAGCAAATGTTTTGCTTTTAACTTTTCCATAACTTTTACATCATTTAATGATTTCTTTAATACTTCCTTTTGTTTTGCTACTTCTTTTGCTGCTTCCTGCACTTTTGCTTCACATGATAATAAATCATTCTGCCTGACAGCTATATATTTATTATACATTTCTAAAAAATCAAATATCCCCTTAGCCCTGTCCTGCTCCATTTCACTGTTTTTGGCTTTGATATCTTCCATAACAGCGTTCATCTCTTCATAAGCCTGCTTTTCCTTTAACTGTAAATCTGCCAGCTTTATTTTTTCTCTTTCAAGAGCTTTTTCTCTTAACTCTAAAACTTTTTCAAGCTTAAATTTTTTATTCATATACTATTCTATACTTTTCCAACTATGGATTTCATAATTCCTAATGTTTCTTCCATAGTAAATTTTTCGTTTTTACCCTGTTTTAAAAAAGTATTTACAGCATTATTTTTAGCTATTGCCTCATCAATTTTAGGATTAGACCCCTTAGAATATGCACCAATATTTATTAAATCTTCTGCTTCTCTATATGTTGCTATCAAATCACGGATTTTTCCTGCCATTGCAATATGTTCAGGGGTAGCAACCTCTGTCATAAGACGAGATGCACTAACCATTACATTAATTGCTGGAAAATGGTTTTTAGCTCCAAGACTTCTATCAAGCACAATGTGGCCGTCAATAATAGAGCGGACAGTATCTGCAATAGGGTCATTCATATCATCACCTTCTGATAATACTGTATAAAGCCCGGTAATAGAGCCCTCACCCTCTGTTGTGCCAGCCCTTTCTAAAAGCTTTGGTAAAAGTCCAAATACAGAAGGAGTATATCCTTTTGATGTAGGCGGCTCACCAACTGTTAAGCCTATCTCCCTTTGTGCCATAGCAAAACGAGTTACACTATCCATCATAAGCATAACTTCTTTTCCTTCATCTCTAAAATATTCTGCAATTGCTGTGGCTACAAATGCTCCAAGCCTTCTCACTAAGGCGGACTGGTCGCTTGTAGCAACTACTACAACACTTCGTTTTAAACCTTCTTCGCCTAAATCTCTTTCAATAAATTCCCTTACTTCTCTTCCCCGTTCACCAATTAATGCAATAACATTCACCTGTGCACTGGTATTTCTTGCAATCATACCTAAAAGCACACTTTTTCCAACACCAGAACCGGCAAAAATACCTACACGCTGCCCGCTGCCTGATGTTAAAAGCCCGTCAATCGCTTTTACACCAGTAGAAATAGGGGTTTTTATTACTCGTCTTAATAATGGGGGCGGTGGTGATGCACTAATTGGCACTGGGTGCACATCTAAAAGCGGACCTTTGCCGTCCATAGGGTTTCCAAAACCATCAAGCACTCTTCCTAAAAGGCTTTCACCAACAAATACTTTATTACCATCGCTTACTTCACTAACAATACTTCCCGGTGCAATCCCTTCATTTTCACCATACGGCATAAGCACAACCCTGTTATCACGAAAACCAATTATTTCCGCATAAATATCTGTGCCCATAACAGTTCTTATTGTGCAGCGGCTGCCTATACTTATCAGCGGACCGTCAGCTTCCACCATAAGCCCTGCAATTTTTGTAACTCTACCAGTAAGTATTATTTTAGTTTTCGGTTTGACTGCTTGCAGCAGCTGTAAGTTGCGCATTTATCTCTTTTTCCAAATCATTAATCATAGTATCTACATTTAAAGCAATTTCCCCAGACTTAGAATCAACAATAACAGCACCTTTTGGGACAGCAACATCTCCTGATACTTCGTAGTCAGGAAGCCCTGCTTGTGTTATCTGCACATCTTCTGGATTAACTTTAAATTTTATATCTCTAAATTCATGAAGCCTTGATAAATTCTGCTTTATAATATTTAGTGCAAAACTATCATTTATTTTTCTTTCCTGCCCTATTAATGTTTTAACAAAACCAATAACAGTTGCAGGTATCTGTTCATCTATTGCATCAATTGATGATTTTATTTCACCTAATTTTGTAACAGCATCTTTATAAAAACCATCAAGTTTTGCCATATAATCTGCTTTTTCTGCTTCATACTGCTTTTGAAATTCAATTTTTGCCTGTTCAAACCCTTCCTGCCTGCCTTCTTCTTTTGATGCTGCAAGCTGGTCTGGCATTGTTGATTTTAATGTTTCAAGCTCTGTATTCGCACTTTCAAGCTGTTTATCCCTTTCCATTAATGCTTTTTCAACAGTTAACTTTAATGCTTCCATTTCTTCTGCATGTGCTTTATAACCATCAATCTGTTCTTTATATGATGCTAGTTCATTTTTTAATGCTTCAAGCTCACTTTCACTGATTAATGGAGACATTTCAGGGTTTGGAATAAACTCTTCATTTGAAATTATGCTGCTTTCAGTATTTTCACTTGTTATATTGTTATTTTCAGAATTGCTCTGCATAACAGGAATATCTTCTGCTGGCAGGTCATCTTCTGGTCTTTCTGTATTCCTTGAACGAACAACTGTTGGAGATTTTGGTTCATCATCTAAACTATCAGAAAACATTGGAGCTTCAACAAACCCCTGCCCAAGCTTTCCAGCAGGCAGGTCTACCTTTTCTCCAACAATACCGTCTTCTGCTTTTGCAAGACGGGAAGGAGGCCAGTAATCTTTATCTGTTACTTCATCTTCATATTCTTCTATTGTTGCAGGCTCTTCTTCCCCAGTATCACTAAACATATCCTGCACAGATAGTTCTTCGTCATCAGCAAATGAACGTAAATTATAATCTTTTTCACCACGTTCTACTGTGGCAAACTCTCTCATTTTAAATACACCATCTGACCTATCTTCTTTGATAACTTTTGATGACATAATTGCTCCATTAAATTATATAAGAAAATACATACATGTATTTTTTATTAATGCTTTGACGAAACAAGTTCGTCTTTTGCTA
>CAMEZN010000147.1 GCA_945947845.1 uncultured Mucispirillum sp.
AAAGAGAGCACGGCAACAACAAGGAAAACTATTGCAGGAATTAACATAACTGGCATATTTGATGTTTCAACTATATGACTTACATATGCACCTGTTGAAAGCACATCACATACCCCTTTAATTGTCCATGCAAAAGCAAGTATCATACATGCTGTTACCATTGATTTAACACCAAGAACTATGCCGTCCATAAAATTATGAAAGTCTAATACTTTTCGTGGTAGAAATAAGATAAATGCAACTATTACAGCACCAAACCCGCCTAAAACAAGTGATTTTGTAGGTGCAGTATCTCCAAAAGCTTGAAATAATGTTTTATCTCCATTAAAATATCCACCAGTATAAAGCATTGCTAATATTGAAAATAGTATTAATGCTAAAATTGGTATTAATAAATCATATACTTTACCTTTTTCAGATATTTCTCTGTTTGAAAAATCATCAGAATGAGATGCAGTAGTTTTAACCTCATCAATAGTCTTTTTATGTTTTGCAAGCCTTTCAAATTTTGCCATTGGTCCAAAATCTAAATTCCACAAAGAGAGCAGGAGAACCATTACAATAGTTAAAAGTGCATAAAAGTTAAAAGGAATAGTGCTTAAAAATAGTTTCATTCTATCTACATCTTCTGGGAGATATGTTAATATAGAAGCAGCCCAGCTTGAAATTGGGGCAATAATACAGATTGGGGCAGCCATAGCATCTATAAGATAAGCGAGTTTTTCACGAGAAATTTTATGCTGGTCTGTAACAGGCCGCATTACAGTTCCAACTGTTAAACAGTTAAAATAGTCATCAATAAAAATAACTATACCTAAAATAGAAGTGGCAAGTTTTGCTCCAACTGGTGATTTTACTTTTTTAGAAGCCCACTGACCATAAGCTCTTGCACCGCCTGCTAATGTAACAACAGCCACTAAGGCACCAAGAACACACATAAATATAATCATCATAACATCAAATTTATCAGCCATTATTGTAAACATATACTCTAATGCAAGTATTAATTTATGAAAAAAAGAAGCATCTGCTGCACCTTCTATATTTGGTGCATTAAATACATAAATTACTGTGCCGGATAAAATGCCTATAATCAAAGATGATACGACATCTTTTGATTTTAAAGCTAATACGATTGCTATAATCGGTGGTAAAATAGATAGAAAACCAACATTAATATGTTCCACAATTATTCTCCTAAAAAGTAAAATATCAGATGATTTTATTATATAATCTTAATTTTATCAACAATAATTTTTATTTTTTATTTTATATATTCTTGTAACTTTTTTTATTATTTGATATTATATTGCAAAAGTAAAAGGGGTAGTATATGGCAAAAGAAATAGAAATCCAGATAAGATTTAATGATTTAGATGGTTATGGCCATGTAAATAATTCAGTTTATTTAAGTTACTGCGAAATAGCCCGCACAAACTGTTATGCAGATATATTTCACAACAGTATTGAAAATAAAATGTGGTTTATATTAACTAGTGCAGAAGTTCAGTATAAAAAGTTCTTAAAGTTAGAAGATAAAGCATATGTTAAACTATGGCTTTCAAGTGCAAAAGGTGCTTTATTTACTTTTGAATATAAAATACATGATGGAAATGGCACAATATATGCAACAGCAAAAACTACTCATGCAGTTTATGATGCAGTAAAAAATAAGCCTGTAAGAGTTCCACAGGCTATCATTGATGAAGTAGAGAAAATATAAGTATTACTTATATTTTCCCCAGAATAAAGATATAGTTAGAAAACCTGCTGCAATATAACCAAGTGTGGTAAATAGTGGCAGGTTAAATATTACAGGCTGAATATCTACCATAGCTATCAGGCTTGAGCCTATTATGATTGCAACAGTTATCATAGCAAGTATAATTCTGTTGAGCATTTTATCTATAAACTTTTGAGCATTTTCTGATATTTGCAGTTCAGAATTAACTTTTACCTGTCCTTTTGCTATCATTTGCAGAATATCTATTGTAAATCCGGGAATAAGAGCAAGTTTTTCTAAACTGCCACTTAACTCCATTACAGCTTTTTGCACTTTCTTTGTAAATTCTTCAATTGGATTTTTACTATTTTTTATGTGTGTTGCAGTAATATCTATTATATTAATATCAGGGTTTAAAAATGCAATTACACCTTCTAATGTCATAATACCGCGGGCAAGCATTGATATATTTGAAGGCACTTGTATTTGATGAGTTCTTAGAATATCAAGCAGTTCACTAACAATCCCTGCAAGGCTCATATTTCCTAAATCCATAGTTCCATATTTATTTAGAAATAAATCTATATCTGCATAAAGTCTTACATGGTCTATATCTTTTGCAGGGTTGCCAAGAGTTAATGCAATATCTTTTATTCTGCTTGTATCATGTTTTGCAACTGATGTAATTAAATCAGCAATAAGCCCTCTATCCCTTGGGCTTAATTTTCCCATCATACCTAAATCTATCCAGACAATCTGCCCATTTCTTATTTTGATATTACCGGGGTGCGGGTCTGCATGAAAAAAACCATAATCAATAACTTGTGAAATATAATCTTCTGCCAGCTTTGCTGCTATCTCTTTTTTATCATACCCACCATCGCGCATAGCTTCTTCATTATCAATAAAAAATCCTTCTACATATTCCATAACAAGTATTTTTTCAGAGCTAAGCTCTGTATAAACTTTTGGACAAGTAGCATACTGCACATTTTGATGATTATTATAAAAAGTAGTGGCATTTTCAGCTTCTTTAAGAAAATTCATTTCTTCCTGAGCAGTTTTCCAAAGTTCATCAAGAATTGTTTCAAAATCAACAATAGTTTCTTTTCTCACTTTCTGCACCATATTTGCAACACGGCGCATAAGTTTAATATCCTGCTCCATTCGTTTATATATATCTCGTCTTTGAATTTTTAAAACAACAGGAATTCCACTGTTTTTAAGTTTTGCTAAATGGACTTGTGCAATAGATGCAGAACCTAATGATTTATAGCTGAAATTATCAAAAAGTTCAGAAATATCTTTATTATATGTTTCTTGAATAATAAAGCGTAAATCTTCTTCACTCATTGGCGGCACATCAGTTCTAAGCTTTTCTAATTCTTTTAAAAAAGCTTGGGGCAGTGCATCTGTCTGCATTGACATAATCTGCCCCATTTTAATATAAGTTGGCCCTAAATCTTCTAATATACTTCGCAATTTTTCAGGAGTAATTCCTGTAATAATATTATGCTTTTTAATAATAGCAAGTATTTCTTTGAGCCTAGTTCTTTCATTATATTTATTTTTCATTTCTTTCTTTTTCTACTTCTGCTATTTTTTCTTTTAATACAGCAATATCATCATCAGATAAATTTTTCATATCTTTAATCTGCCTGATAAGCTCAGAATTTAATTCTTTTTCTTTTTCAAGAATTTTTTCCTGTAAATCATGTTTTAATTCTTCATTTAAGCTCTTACCTTGTTCAACAGTGAGAGCACCTTTTTCAACTAATTCATTAATCAATTCTTTTGATTTTTCACTTGTTTTAGCAATAGCCCCAACACCAAATAAAAAAGCCTTTTTTAAATCATCACTTAAATTACTCATTTTGTCCCTCGTATTTATTAATTATTTGGATATATGCTTTCCTGTTTCTAGGTCCATCATATTCCATAAAATATATATTCTGCCATGTTCCAAGAACAATTTTTCTATTTTCAATTATAACTGTTAAGCTGGGAGATGTTAAGGTGGAAAGGGCATGTGCCTGAGAATTTCCTTCACTATGCCTGTAATTATTTTTTTCTGGAATCATTTTGTTAAATATGTTTTTTAAGTCATATACAACATCAGGGTCAGCATTTTCATTTATAGAAATACCTGCTGTGGTATGAGGAATAAAAATCACAGCTATTCCGCTTTGAATATTTGATTTTGTAATACATGACTGTATTTGAGATGTAATATCAATGATATCAAACCTTGCTTTTGTAGAAATATTAATAATATCCATAATTATACTCTCAATACTTATTATATTAGAATAAAAGAAGATATTTTATATGTCAATCTTTTATTTTGTAATACTGCTTATGTAACCATTTTTATTATAATGCGACATATCATGTATCAAAAATAAATATTATATCAGGAGTGATTTATGACAATTGAATTAAGAAATGAAGAAACCGGAAATGTAAAAAAAATAAACCATGGTATAAACTGGTTTTTACTTATTACTGCACCAATTTTTGGAATAACATTATTTAAAAATAAATTAAACAAAACTGGTGTTATAATGCTTGCTGCAAGTGTATTATTTTTTTTAGGGATAATATGTTTTTCCATTTTCAGCTCATCATTTGCAAGTATGTATCCTTATGGTGGAGCACCAGTTCAGTCAAGCCCGTCATTTATAATGCAGGTATATTACTTATTAGATGTTGATTATAAAGATGTGTTAGAATTTTTCCTTATAAGTTCTGGTTTACTGCTTGTATTTATTTTATGTTTCAGCTGTTTTACAGCATATAATGCAAATAAATGGATAGTAGAAAATTATAGGTATGAAGGGTATAAAGTTGCAGTTTCTAATTCATTAGTTCGTAATCTTTTAAAAAAAGACTGGGGCTTAACAGATGATGATTTTATAGAAGAAACAAAATAATTTATTAAATAATAAATAGAAAAGGGCGGTATAACCGCCCTTTTTTTTATATTCCAGTTTTATATCCTTTTATAATAGATACAAATCTTTTTGGGTGCATTACAACAAGCACAATTGTAAATATAATATATATTACACTAAAAGTTATAAGAACAGTATCATGTGGTGTTGCATTAGGCACATATGCTGGAAGAAGAGTATCATAAAATGGTGATAAAAATTGCAGCATAAATAAAACAAGCAGAGCAATTGCTTCTCGTTTACCTGCTACTAGTCCAGCAATTAATGCAATAGCAAATGCAGATTGAGCAGCAGTTAAAAGAAGTTCATGCATTTGCATTGTTGCAAGTGGCATAACAGTAGATAAGAAAGAAGTGTCATGTGGGTGGTCAGCAGTAGAATAAGATATACTGTAAACAAGTGGTATCATACCTACAAGCAGAGTCCACTGGTTTAATTTTGAAGATATAAGGCTTCCAAGAGCAAGACCTGCACTGCCGCGCAGAGCAAATGTAACAGCTACAATAAATTCAGGAGCTTCTGATGCGATTGGTGCAAGCCATTGAACAAGAAGAAATTCATTCACTCCTAATAATTTACCACTTGCTACAAGGCTTTCACTAAAAAGTTCTGCATCAGCAAAAATAACTATTGCAGATATAAGAAAAAGACCCCATGTAGTTATAAGTCTTTGTTTTTTAGGAAGAGCTGCAATAGTTTTTGCAGGACCTTC
>CAMEZN010000148.1 GCA_945947845.1 uncultured Mucispirillum sp.
TAATACCTGTCTTTTTGAATGCTATTTAATATTTTAGTATCTTCTATTTCTAATGTTTTTTCATTTAAAACAATTGTGTATATGCCAGTTTCCCCTATTGTAGTAGATTCTAAATGTATTTCTCCAAGCAGCTCATATTTTTTATCATTATCTATATCAAACTTATAAAATTTAGATGGTGCAAGATATGCCATTCCTGGCATACTGGATAAATAATTATACATATAATCTGTAAAAGACTGCATATATTCAGGTTTTGCCTGTCTAAAAGCTTCATAATCTGTATCTTTTGCACAAAGTGCTTTCCAGTCTTTTATAAAAGGTGATTTATTTGCTTTTTTGAATACTTCTTCTTCTGGAATTTCTTTTAAACCTGCTGCTTTTAATGAGTTTATACTGCTAAATTTCTGACTTTCTTTTATCCTGCCTTCAATATTTGCAATAAAAATATGGTCATCATAACTTTCGCCTGTATTATCAAGTGTAAATAAAAACATATCATAAAGTTTAGCTGATAAAGGGATAGTTTTTATTACATAAACTCTTTCCTTAAATGGAAATATATAAAATTTATCCTGACCAGATACTGTATTTGAAGCAGCATAATCAAGCATTTCTATATATGTGCTTTCATTATTAATATTTTCTGCTTTATATGTGGCTGAAAATGTATTTATAAATTTAGTTAATATAGTATCATCTATCTCTTTAAGATAAGTTAATAATGATACAAATCTTCCACTTCCCTGCACATCAATTGCAGAAAAAATATCTGTGCAGCTGTTGAAAATATCAAGCCTGCCAGACTTAAATAATAACTGCTCATTTAATTTATTATCTATAATTTTTTCATAAAATAAAGCTGCCTGTAAATCGCCTTTTATATCTGTATTATTTTTTAAAAAATTTATTACTTTATAATTATTTTCAAGTAATTTAGAGCTTTTCTCATTAAGTTTATCATTATAAAATGCAGTAATATCTTTTAGTGAAATATTTTGCAGCTGTTTTACATGCTCCATTACATTATTATATTCATAAAGTCCATTTTTTGATAACTGATAAATCAGCTTTGCATAGTGGTATTCCGGACTATTTTTTATATTCATGTCTTTTATACTTTCAAGACTTTCTATAAGATAATTTTGAAAACTGTTAAAATAAAGTATACATTCTGGTGTGCCGTCATAATCAACACTTAATGATATATCCATTAATTTAAAATAATAAAGCAGAGCATTATTAAGCTTTTCTTTATCACTTAATTTACTGTAATCATATTCTGTAACAGGGTTTTCTCCGCTGCAAAATGAATAGCTTGAATTTGCATGTTTTTCTATTTCATTTGCATTATAGCCTGCTGCATAAGATGTATTAAAAATAAGCATAAAAATAAATAAAATGATGATTTGTTTCATATAATATTCCTTAAATTTTACTGAATAAAATATCTATTAATTTATATTTATACCATATTTATCTATATATCACAATATACTATTGACATATAATCTATAATATCTTTTAATGTATAAACTCAATTTTGTAATGGAGTAATTATATGAAAAAATTAGTATTTACTGTATTATTAACTTTTTTTAGTTTTAATATTTTTGCTCAGGAAATTAATTTCAGCATGTATAATAACATGAATGAAGTTTGTCCAACGGTAAAGTTTGGTAATTTTACTATTAATGAATTTTGCAGGCCAGTATCTCCTGCTGGAAAAGCAACAGTTAAAAATACCACTATAAAAGAAGCATATCACTCACTTGTAGCAATGCTTCAAGAAGAAAGGTATACACCTTATAAATATTTAGAAAAAAATCTGCCTGCTAAATCTATTATAAAAACTATTAAACCTAATAAAAATGATGAAAATTATTTTCCAGAATATGTATCTATTAATGGTGATTTTCCTGAATTATACGGCGAAATAGATTATAAGATTACAAAAGATAAAGCTAAAATCACTATGGTATTTAATGAAAAAATAAAAGGTACAATTGAATTTATACAGCAGGGCAAAGATGTTATAATTAATAAAGATACTGAATATATGGACTTTATGGTAGATAATAAAATGAAATCAGATGAAGGAATGCCTGTTTCATCTTATGAACCAAATAAAAATACTTCACTTCACAGCTTTTATGGTGGCGGACCTGAAATATGGGTAGACAGCCAATTCCTTGCACCTGTTACTTTTCCATCTGGTAAGACTTATAATAATGTAAATATAGCACTGCATAAACATGTTAAGAAATTAGGCAAAAAATATAACTCTATAAACGAATTTTTAAAAAAAGAAGTCAGCAGTCAGATAGAAATACCTGTTATAGACGGAGTGGCAGAAACAGAAAGTGCTCGTTATGAATTTAAGTGGATAGATAATGATTTATTCGTAAAAAAAGTATCTATTGAAACAGAATTTACTTATTACTATAAAATTACTGATACTGGTAATGGTGTAGACTGCACTTTATTAATATTTGATTATGCACTATAATTTTTAACTATAAAAAAGCGGCTTATAAATTTATAAGCCGCTAAAATTTTAAATAATTCTACTAATTATATCTTATGCACCTGCATTAAATACATCTTCATATAATATAAAAAATATACACTTCTTATCACCATTGCAGTTTTTAATTTCTCTATTCATCTGCCTTCTTTCATTTAATACTTCTTGTTTTGAATCGTCAGCATAACCATCTAACAATTTAAAATATGCATCACTTGATAATCTGTCTAACATTCTTAAATTAACATCATTTACTATTGCTTTTTCTGATGAAGTAGAAGCCTTGCTCATATCAAATGATGCATCTAAGTTTAATAAGCCAACAGGTTTTCCGTTTTTAGTTTTTCCTTTCCATACTAATTTTGGATTGCTTTTATCTATTTGATAATAATTAATATTAATATTCTGCTTATCATTATTATCTAATATATCCACAAATATATTGCCGCTTACTAATGCTATTTTTTTCATGCCGTTATATTCATATAAATAAAACTTAAAGCCGTCAGATACTGCATCTAAAATATCGGCTTCTTGTATTTTAGTTTTTGCATATTTATTTGTTAATGCAGTAATTTTACTTTCATTCAAAGGTGCAATATTGCTTGATAATTCTTTTAAAAACTGTCCCAGTTTATTATCATCTTTTATTTTTAATGTTTTTTCATCTGCTAAAAATATATTGCCTATTATTGCATAAGACCGTGATAGTTCAAAATGTGGATACATTATAAGTTCATCTTTGCCGTCATTGTTTATATCAAACTTATAATAGTCTACATAAGATTTAGATGCTGCGGGAATATCAATATATTCTTTTATATATTCCATAAATAAAGTATTATCAAATCTGCCGTTTTTAATAAATGGTGAATTTGGTGCAAGTTTTACAAGTTCTTCCTTGTCAATGAGCACTTTACTATTAAGAGATTTTTGCAGTAATTCTTCACTAGTAAATCCGCTTATAGTATTAACTGCTGCCTTATTATCAATAAACAAGTTTCTATCAAGACCATTATCTTTATCCACCATCTCAATATTATCAATAGTTAAAAGATATATATTATAGTTTTTTGGAGAACTTTCCGGTCTTATAACATATACATTTTTATTATAGGGATAAAGATAATACATTATATCCATTGATAAAGTATTATCTGAAATAATGCCGTAAAAAAGACTTTCTCCATAATTCTGCTGCTTTTCAAAATCACTAAATGACTTATATGTATCTGAAAAATTATTAATAAATTTATTTAAAACAACAGAATCTATACCTTTTAAATCAACATCTATGCTGCAATATCCGCCAGAACCGTCTGTTGAAATGGCAGAAAAGAAGTTCTGATTGCTGTTTAATATATCTAAATATCCATATTCAAATAAAACAGTATCGGAAATATTATTATCCTTAAATATATCATATGAATGAGCAACAGCTAAATTATCATTTGCAAAATTATATTTATTTAAAACTGTAATCAATTTATATATTTTTTCCACTAATTCTGTATCATCTTCTTTATGCTCTATATATTTTTTCATTTGAGCAAGGCTCATACCTTTTAAATTTTTGATATGGCTTAAAATACTTTCATATTCATAAAGTCCGTTTTTTGCCAGATAACCAAGTGTATAAGCAAGATGATATTCCTGACTATTCTTTACTTTTTCATCTTTAATGCTTTCTAAACTTTCCATTATATATTTATGAAAAGCTAAAAAGTAAACATACCCTTTATTCATATTACCAGTATCTGCATTTCTTAAATTCTTAGCTTTTCTATTTAATTTTAAAAGGAATTCATTTGCTTTTTTTACTTTTGCTTTATCATTCAGCTTACTGTAATCATAATCTGTAATTACATCTTTATAGGGCAGTTCATAATCCAGTTCAGATAGTGGCACCCCGGCTGTTTTCTGCACACGGCTTATGCTGAATGGCTCTGCATATAAAATATTAAAACTAAACATCATAATTATAATAAATAAAAATACTTTCTGCATAATCATCTCCCTGTATAGAAATATATAGATTAATTACCTGTATTTGAAAAAAGGCGGTTTATATATAATAAATAAACCGCCATATTGATTTTTTATTAACTTTTATACAAGAGTTCTAAACCTTGTTCCTTCTGGTGTATCTATAATCTCCACCCCTTTTTCAGTTAATTCTGCACGAACACTATCAGCAAGAGCAAAATCTTTATTTTTTCTAGCTTCTGCCCGTTTTGCAATTAATGCTTCTACTTCGCTTACAGGTATTTTTAAGTTGCTTTTATACCATTCATCTGCACTGTGGTTTATAATGCCAAGCACTTTTGAAACTATATCAAAAATATAGCTGCTTACTTCTTTTAAATGCTCTGCACTTTCTGTATCAGGTTTGCCTGCAATAATAGTATTTCCCATTCTAACAATCTCAAAAATTGCAGCAACTGCTTTTGGGGTGTTAAAATCATCATTCATAGCATCTTCAAACTCTTTAATAAAATGGCCTTTCATATCGCATATTTCCTGCTCCATATCTTTACCTTTTTTAGAGCCCTGTAAATGTGCCACTTCATCAAGGAAAATATATATTCTATGCAGTGCTGCTGATGCTTCTTTTAACTTATCTTCTGAATATTCAAGGGGCTGCCTGTAATGAGTCATTAAAAATAAAAGCCTTAATGCTTCCGGGTGGCAAATTTTTAAAATATCGCGGATAGTAAAAAAGTTATTTAATGATTTAGACATTTTCTCTTTATTAATATTTACAAACCCATTATGTATCCAGTAATTAGCAAAAGTAGAGCATGAAATTGCTTCTGACTGAGCTATTTCATTTTCATGATGAGGAAAAATTAAATCCTGACC
>CAMEZN010000149.1 GCA_945947845.1 uncultured Mucispirillum sp.
TTCTATGATAGTAGTTATACCAGCAGGGCTAGGACTTGTTGCCACCTTTATTGCAACAAATACTCTCTTTCAAACTATATCATCAGTAGAAATGCGAAGCCGGGTAATAAGCATATATACAATAGTAAATCTAGGGCTTGGACCTATCGGCTGCTTTTTTGCAGGCTCAATCACTGAACATATACCACCACAGGCAACTATGCTTATATGGAGTTTTATAATGATACTGGCTTCATTCTATCTTTTCCTTAACATGAAAAAAGTAAATAAAGAAATCCGCCCAATAATAAAGGAGTTAGATAAAACTGCCTAATTTTTATTATCACAGAAAAGATTTATAACAGTATCTTTTAATGCCTTGTCATTTTCCCCTTTTTGTTTTAACAGGCTGAACATTGTATAAACAGTCTCTTCACTATCCTGTGCAGCCATATCACCAGATATATAATCATCATACATAGCTAGTGCTTTATCACAGGTAACATTCTGCCACACTTCCTGCATATCAATATTCATCATCTCAGGAAGCTGCTCTTTTATAAACTTATCTCTTTTTTCCTGCAAAATACTGCCAGCATTTTCTGCAATAGTGTTTATGCTTTCTTCTACACCTTTTAAATCCTGCTCATTCACTGCTTTTGATGCTTCCTTTGCCATATCTTTTGCAGTGCCTGCCACATAAGAAGCAATTTCTTTGACACTAACATTTTCTTCCACAACTTTCTGGTATACTATCCCTGCTAATATTGCAATAACAGCCGCTATTAAAATCGTCCGCATACATCACCTTTTTATTTTTAACTATATCTATATTATTTTTATATTGTTTGCAATAGTTATTCTTTTTAAAAAAATCATTGACAATCCCCCCCCCATGATATAATTACAAAAATTTTTTATGTAAGACATCTAATGTCGCATATAATGATATACTATTGTATATTGTAAATATCTTAAAGGGGGATATTATGAAAAAATTTTTCTTACTTACTGGTATATTACTGCTTTTAGCTGCCTGTGCAGAAAATAAAAGTAATGATACCAGCAGCAGCTCTTATCAAGTAACTGGTAAAGTTATTTATACGGCAGATAATTTTAAATCTGCAAAAGTGTGTGTTGATGCAAATAATAATGGACTTGCTGATGATGCTTACTGCACAGAAACAGCAAGTGACGGCAGTTATTCATTCACATCAAATGACAGCATAAACAGTTATCCACTTGCTGCATTAATTACTACTAATGCAAAAATTAATAATAGTGGCTTATTCTTGTATGCTCCAAAAGGAAAAACAGATGTTATTTCTATTGAAACTACATTAATTAAAAGCATTATGGAGCAAAACAGTAAAAAAACTTATGAAAATGCGAATGCAGAAGTTACTGCTTTAATGGAAAAGACAGATAATAAAACTTTATTAACAGTTTATTCTAATGCATTAAATAATACTGGCATACAAAACTGGGAAAGTTCTATCCGCGGCATAGTTGGCGCTGTTACTAATAAATTATTAGAAAGCACAGAGATTACTGCAGATACTATCATTACAGTAACACAAGAAGAAGTAGATAATATTAATAATATTATAAAAGAAGAAGATAACAAAGAGCCACAGCAGCCAGAAAACCCAGGCACTGAACCTGCAACACCGCTTGAAAAAGTAACATATTTATTTAAGAATGCTGTTATTAAAGCAGATATTAATAATCCTATTGATTTGATAGCATCCCATGAACCAAAGTTTGATGAACCACACAATAAAATCTTTGGAATAAATAAAGATGCATTTGGTACATGGCAGTATGAAGAAATGAACCCTGCTGGTTTGTATTTTATGCTTGCTACTGCTGTAAAATACAAAGAAGAATATTGGGACCCTAATACTACCAGTAAACTTATAGCAAGTGATGGTTATGGCGGTTATAATGGTTTAGGATACTTATTTTACTATGAAGACGAAGAAAATATATGTAGTGTTGGACAATACAAAAGTATATTCTATAAATTAATGTACAATGTACCACTTGAAGAGGCAACTCAGATATGTGATTATAGAGATTACCCTGAAAATTCAACAGAAGAAGAACTAAATGCATTTATTAATGAATTTACAAGCTGTTTTTATAATGCATTTAAAAATGAAAAAATTTATTTTGAAAAATATTATTATACTATTGATACTACTCAGTTAAGTGAATGTAAACAGTCATTAACACCGCTTGAAAAAGTAACTGAAATGCTTGCTGGTGCTGAAATTAAAAACAGTGCAGAAAACCCTGTAAATTTAAATGAACATTTAGACAGAACATTAATACATCATAATCAATCTAACCAAATAACAAATTTTATAGGTATCAAATATGATACTTTTGGAGAGTTTTCAGAAAGCCCTACATTTACTAATGCAAACGCAACAATGAAAGATTTAAACTATAAAGAAAATAACTGGCCTAGTGACAGCTCATTACATTTTGAAGTTTTTCCAGATAGCAATAGCAGCACAACAGGTCAAAATGGATATTTCTTTTCTAACCATTATTATAAATACCACCAGTATAACAATAATAGTAATAATTTTATTGCAGATAGTATATGCTCTGCTAATAGCAAAATTAATGGTATATTTTATAAATCATTGTTAAGTGATACAGTCAATGCAGTAATGGAATCATATTTCATGCAGTGTTTACAAAATTCAGATGTCAATCCTGATGAAAGTGCACAAATATCTCAAGAAGCAAAATGTTTAGTTGATACCTGGTATTATTATAAAGACAGTATTAAAATTGAAAAATGGTATTGGACTATTGATACTACCCAGTTAAGTGAATGTAAACAGTCATTAACACCGCTTGAAAAAATAACTGAAATACTTGCTGGTGCTGAAATTAAAAACAGTGCAGAAAACCCTGTAAATTTAAATGAACATTTAGACAGAACATTAATACATCATAATCAATCTAACCAAATAACAAATTTTATAGGTATCAAATATGATACTTTTGGAGAGTTTTCAGAAAGCCCTACATTTACTAATGCAAACGCAACAATGAAAGATTTAAACTATAAAGAAAATAACTGGCCTAGTGACAGCTCATTACATTTTGAAGTTTTTCCAGATAGCAATAGCAGCACAACAGGTCAAAATGGATATTTCTTCTCTAACCATTATTATAAATATCAGCATGAAAGTGGTAATTTTATTGCAGATAATATATGCTCTGCTAATGGCAAAGTTAATGGTGTATTTTATAAACCGATAGTTAGTAATACAGAAATGGCAGCAATGCAATCTGATGGTATGCAGTGTTTACAAAATTCAGGAATAAATATTGATGAAAATGGACAAATATCTCAAGATGATACTGATAAGATGTTGGTATGTTTTGCAGACATTTGGTTTCAGCATAAAAATAATTATAAAATTGAAAAATGGTATTGGACTATTGATACTACCCTGTTAGAAGAATGTAAATAATTATATACACTTCATCTTACTACTGCCCCATTTGCATTAAAGTAAATGGGGTTTTTATTTTTTTATCTATTCAAAGCATAATTATTTAGGCAATAGTAGTAATGTATCATATATTTTTACTTGACATATGAGTATTTTACCTTATACTATTTTATACCTTATCGCGAGCGGTGGAGGGACAGGCCCTTTGAAGCTGCAGCAACCGGCTATATCTTGTATAGCAGATGGTGCTAATTCCTGCTCCAAATTTAGGGGAGAGATAAGTTCTTATAATACTAGTTCTTTTCACCTGCCTTTATAATAAAGCCTTTTGCGGTAAGTAAATATTATTTATGAGGTGTATTTTATGAAAAACAAACTATCTATTGAAACTTTAGCCGTTCATGGCACATACAAAAAAGATGAAACTGGGGCAACTAACCCTGCTATATACTTATCAAATGCATTCCAGTTTAAAGATTCTACTCATGCTGCAAATCTTTTTGATTTATCAGAAGCTGGTTATATTTATTCAAGACTTAATAACCCTACAACAAATAATTTAGAAGAAACAGCAGCTGCACTAGAAGGCGGTATTGCAGCAGTTGCCTGTGCTACTGGGCAGTTTGCAGAATTTATGACTATTGCAACTCTTGCAAAATGTGGTGATAATATTGTTGCTTCTAACCTGCTTTATGGTGGAACACATACTCTTTTTGCAAGCCAGTTTACAAGGTTTGGTATTGATATCCGTTTTGCAGACCCACACAATATTGATGATTTTGAAAAATTAATAGATGATAAAACAAAAGCCATATATATAGAATCAATAGCTAATCCACAGGGTTATGTGCCTAATTTTAAAAAATTTGCAGAACTTGCTTCAAAGTATAAAGTGCCACTTGTAGTAGATAATACATGTGCAACTCCATATTTAGTAAAACCTATAAAATATGGTGCAGATATTGTTCTCCATTCTGCAACAAAATTCTTATCTGGTCATGGTGCAGTCCTTGGCGGCCTTGTTATAGACAGCGGTAAATTTGACTGGGCAGCAAGTGGCAGATTCCCTGAATTTACAACACCAGATGAAAGCTACCACGGTCTTATATTTACAGAACACTTCGGCAAAGCTGCATTTGCAGCAAAAATGAGAGTTAGTGCCATGAGAGATATTGGCGGAACTATCAGCCCATTTAATTCATTCCTTATACAGCAGGGTATAGGCACACTCCATGTTAGAATGGAAAGACATGTAGAGAATGCAAAAAAATTAGCTAAATTTTTACAAAATCATAAAAATGTTGCATGGGTTGACTATAACGGACTAAAAGATAATAAAAACCATAAAAATGCTGATAAATTTCTTACTCTTGGCGGCGGCTCACTTTTAACATTTGGAGTAAAAGGCGGCTATGAAAAAAGTAAAAGATTTATAGAAAAAGTTTCTCTTGCACTCCATGTAACAAACCTTGGTGATATAAAAACAATAGTTACTCACCCAGCAAGCACAACACATAGACAGCTTTCTGAAAAAGAATTAACTGCTTCTGGGATTACTGCTGATTTAATTAGAGTATCTGTCGGCATTGAAAATATTGATGATATAACAGCAGATTTTAACAAGGCTTTGGGCGATTAATGGAAACAGAAAATTCTCTTGGAATAGTTAAAACTCAGTATGTAACATTTAAAGATGAATTCTTTTTAGAAAGTGGCAGAATTTTATCACCTGTTACTATTGCTTATGAAACATACGGCACACTAAATGAAAATAAAGATAATACAATACTTGTATGCCATGCTTTAACAGGTTCTGCTCATGCAGCAGGGCTTTCAAGCCCAGAAGAAAGTTCTGCTGGCTGGTGGGATGCTATGATTGGCCCCGGTAAAACAATTGATACAGATAAATACTTTG
>CAMEZN010000150.1 GCA_945947845.1 uncultured Mucispirillum sp.
CTGTAAGATATAAATTATACTATGACAAAATAAGCAGTATAAAAGAATATATAATATCAATAATAAAAAATAAAATACAGTATGAAGAGTTTTGGGCATTAAAGAATATTAGTTTTAAAATAAAAAAAGGTGAAGTTTATGGTATATTAGGCAGAAATGGAGCAGGTAAAAGCACACTTTTAAAAGTAATCTCAAAGATTTTAAAACCAACAACAGGCAGTGTTCGTATAGATGGTTCTATTGCACCTTTATTAGAATTAGGCTCTGGATTTGATTTTGATTTAACAGGGAGAGAAAATATATATTTAAATGGTGCAATATTAGGTCATTCAAAAAAATTTTTAGAATCAAAAATAGATGAAATAATAGAATTCTCAGAATTAGGTAAGTTTATAGATGTGCCTATAAGAAATTACTCATCTGGCATGGTTGTTCGTCTAGCTTTTTCAATTGCAACAATAGCTAGTCCTGATGTACTAATAATAGATGAAATATTATCAGTGGGTGATATGCACTTCCAAGAAAAAAGTAAAAATAGAATGTTAGAATTAATTAACGGCGGAACAACAGTATTATTTGTATCACATGATACAAATCAAGTAAGAGAAATATGCAATAAAGCAATATGGATTGAAAACGGTGAGATAAAAGAAATAGGTAATGCAAGCGATGTTTGCAGCCGATATGAAGATAGTTTTAAATAAAATTAGAAATAGATTGACAATATATATTTGTTAAGATAAAAAGTATAGAAAGTATAAGGGAGAAATAGTAGATGAAATTAAGATGGTATTTTAAAAAGAGTTTTGAAACTCTTAAAAATGAAGGATTAAAAATATTTATACTTAAAACAAAATATTATATTATAAACAGATTTCAAAAAGATAAAACAAAAGATATGTCTAAAATATGTGCTGATGTTTTATTCATTAACGGCACATTTTTACCGCATCCAGCAAGATACAGGGTTACACATCAAAAAGAACAGCTTTTTGCATATAATGTAACATCTAGTGAAGTTTTTTATGAAGATTTAAAACTGGAATATGTAAAACAGTATAGAGTTTTTATTTTTTTCAGATGCCCAATAAATGAAACAATAGAAGAATTTATTAAATTGGCAAGAAAATATAATAAAACAGTTTTATTTGATATAGATGATTTAGTTATAGATAAAAAATATACAAGCCAGATTAAATATCTTAAAACAATGAGTACTGATGAATTAAAACTTTATGATGAAGGTGTAGAAAAAATACAAAAACTACTTAGAATGTGTGATGCTGCAATTACATCTACTGATAAGTTGGCAGAAGAGTTGAAAAATTATGTTCCAGAAGTATTTATTAATAGAAATGTAGCATCACAGGATATGGTTGCATTATCAGAAGGTGCATTTAAATATAGGGATAAAGTATATCAATCTAAAGATAGAACAAATAAACAAATAAAGAAATTTATAAAAAGTTCAATTAATGAAAGAAGAAAAAGGAAACATGTAATCCGTATTGGCTATTTTAGTGGAAGCATAACTCATAATGATGATTTTGAATATATTACTCCAGTTCTTAAAGAAATAATGGAAAAATACATTAATGTAGAACTACATATTACTGGTGAACTTGATATTCCAGATGAATTTAAATCTTTTAAAGAAAGAATAATAACAAGAGGATTTGTTAATTGGAAAGAATTACCAAACTTAATCTCATCAGTTGATATAAATATTGCACCGTTAGTTGATAATATTTTTAATGAAGCAAAATCAGAAATTAAATGGATTGAAGCTTCTCTTGTAAAAGTTCCAACAATAGCTAGTAATATTGGTGCATTTAAAAAAATGATAGTCAATAATGAAACAGGAATCTTGTGCAGTACTATTGAAGAATGGAAAGTTGCTTTTGAATTATTAATTAATAATGAAAAGGAAAGAAAGAGAATAGCAGAAAATGCTTATAAATTTGCTGTAAAACACTGCAATACTGTATATACAGGGCTTCCACTTGCAAAATATATCAGAAGTAAAATGAATAAAAATATAGTTTTTGTGCTGCCATCAACAAAAATTAGTGGTGGTTCACTTGTTGTATATAAACATGCTAAAATATTACAGGATAATGGTTATGATGTTTTGATAATGAATGAAGATTTTTCTGAAAAAGATATAATAATTGATAATTCAAGAATAAATGTAGTTTCATCATTACAAACAGGTATACATATGAGCATTGATAAATGTGTTGCAACATTATGGTCTACAAATAGATTTTTACTGTTATACCCTAATATAAAAGAAAGATATTATCTTGTACAGGGTTATGAAATAAATTTTGTGAATTATGATAGTATATTTAAATTTTATATTAATCAAACATATTCCCCTATTATAAATATAAGATTTCTTACAATATCTAAATGGTGTCAGAAGTGGCTTAATGATGATTATGAGCAGACAGCAGAATATGTTCCAAATGGTATAGATACAAGCCTGTTTTATCCAATAAAACGAGATTTTAGTGATAGAAAAATTAGAGTGCTTGTTGAGGGAAACTCTTCTGATGATTATAAAAATGTTGATGAAAGTTTTGAGATAACAAATAGACTTGATAGAAATAAGTATGAAATATGGTTTATGTCATATCTTGGTGAACCAAAATCATGGTATAGAGTAGATAGATTTTTACATAAAATTCCACATAAACATGTAGCAAAAGTATATAGAAGTGCTGATATTCTTGTAAAATCAAGCATATTAGAGAGTTTTTCATATCCACCACTTGAAATGATGGCAACTGGTGGTTATGTAGTAGTTGCTCCAAATGGTGGTAATGTGGAATTTTTAAAAGATATGGAAAACTGTGTTATGTATGAACAAGGGAATATAGAAAGTGGTATCAATGCAGTAGAAAAAATAGCTGGTGATGAAAAACTTCGTGATATATTGTATAAAAACGGCATCAAAACAGCTGAAAAAAGAGACTGGAAACTGATTGAGAAAGATATTTTGGAGTTTTATAAATAATGCATAAAATTGTTGGAAAATTACATATAAATTATTCAAATATTTATATTATTTTTATGATAATATTTTTTCTTAAAGCAATATTATATGCAGTTTATATTATACCCCCATATTTATTTAGTGCTCCAGATGACCACGGGCATTTATCATATATCCAGTATATATATGCAACCCATAGTATACCAATATTAAATCAAACAGGATTTGAGATAGATACATATATTAATTTTATACTTAATGAAAATAATGTTGTATCAAGTTTTACAAAAGATGGTATTGATTCATACAATTTTGATACATCAGTAAATTGGATAGCACAACATCCACCTTTGTATTATGTAATTATGGCAATATTTTATTTTACAGCATCATTGTTTACAAATAATATAATGGATATTGTATTTTTTTTAAGGATAATTACAAGTATTTTTGGTATATTATCAGTATATATATTGCATAAAATTTTAAAAGAGCTTGATACTGAACAAATTATATATTATGCAGTGATGACAGCATTTGTGTTCTCTGCACCATTGCAGTATTTTTTTGTAACAATAACAAATGACGGTTTAACTATACTTCTCTGTCTAACTGCTACATTATTTTTAGTAAGATATATGAATAAGTTAAATAGTAAAGATTTTTATTTTTATGTATTAATATGCTCATTAATTATATTAACTAAATATACAGGTGCTGTATATGTTTTACCATATACAATTTTTATAGTATTCTTGTTAATAAAAAATAATAGTATACTAAATACAATAAAAGTTTTATTAAAAAGTTTATTAATAGCAATATTGCTTGTATTTCCATATTTAATTTATAATATTTCTGAATATGGTCGATTATTTCCTGTTTATGATTCATTTACAAGAAATACAAATGGTTCTTTATTAGAATATATTATAGAAAAAGATTATTTTGAAATTGTTGTCCGTAATATTATAATGGTTATTGGCTGGATTAAACATATTTCTGCCAATAATACATTATTGTTATGGATACTTGTATTTTTAATATGTATGATTATTCCATATATAAAAAGAAGTATGAAACAAATAGTAATAATATTTATTATAAGTTATATTGTCTTTTTTTACATATTAAAAGTTGATTTATTACAGTCTTTAATAATTACATCATTTATTATTTTAAGTTGTTGCTTAATTATGAATTCAGCTAATAAAAGGGAGCTATACTTTAATATTGTAAATGTAATAAGTATTATAATTGTGTTTATAGCTTTCTTTTCAGCACAATATAAATTATATCTTGCACAGGGCTGGGTAAATGGTATGAATGGCAGATATTATTATATTGCAGTATTTCCTGTATTATATATTATTTTTAGCGGGCTAAAATATATTAATAATAAATATACAAGTTTTGTACCATTATTAATAGTCGTATGTTTTATAATTATGGAACTTGGCATAATGTATAAGGAAGTGATACTATGGTAAAAAAATATAGCCTAGCAATTATTTTCTTTATAAGTGTATTGGTATTAATAATGTTATTGATTAAACTTAATCTGCCAGTTTACAAAAATACATCATTTAATTATACATTTTTTGGTAAAATAACTAAAAATAACTATATAAAACAAGATATATATCTTTCTGACAGTTATTATTTAAATTATATTACAATTAGAATGGGAACATATGGAAAAATAAATTATAATAAAAATACAGTATCATTTTATCTAAATGATAAGTTTGTTAAAAATTATACATTTGAATCAAATAATGTAAAAGATAATTCTTTTTATACTATACCAATAGAGTTTTATGCAAATAAAAATGATAAATTAACTATTGTATGGACAAGTGATGGCAGTGAAGAAGATTCAATAGGTCCATATTTTTCAAAAACTCCATCTAAGAATATTCTTTATAGATGCACTCATAATCACTGCAATGAAATATCGGGCGAATTAACAATGTATATTTATGGTAATATAAATTTACTTGATTATTTAACATCAAGAATTGAGAAAAAAAATTATATTAAGCCAATAGATATAAAAGAAGTTATAGAAAATGATAGGCAAGTAGCTAAAAATATTACTGAAAATAATTATTATAAACAGCCTATATATGCTGAAAAGGATTATGTGTTAAATTCTATATCGTTTATTCTTGCAACATGGGCAAGAGAAAATACGAATAATAATATTTTTAGTATAGTAAAAAATGGAAAAGTAGAATATGAGAATATTATTAACTCTAAAAATATAATAGATAATGGTGAATTTAAAATAGA
>CAMEZN010000151.1 GCA_945947845.1 uncultured Mucispirillum sp.
TTTTATTAACACTAAAAAAGATTTAAAAGCAATAGAAAAAGGAAAAATATATAATTCAACAGAAACATCAGGCACAGCCTGCCTTATCAACTATGACGGAAGAAAAATTTATTACCCAATAAAAAATGGAATGATAGAAGGCAATGCAGTCATATATTACTATGATGATTTTATAGAAGAAATTACACCATATAAAAACAGTAAAAGGGAAGGTTTAGAAAAAAGATATTTCCCAAGCGGTGCAGTATTACGAGTTACTCCTTATAAAAATAATAAAGTAGAGGGAGTTGAAAAAATTTATTATGAAATAGGTGGTATAGAATCAGAAATACCCTATAAAAATGGGAAAATAGAAGGTGTAAGAAAAGATTACTATATAGATGGCACAATAAGTGCAAGGTTTTCATATAAAAATGATTTAAAAGATGGCACAGCAAAAAAATATTATCATAATGGCTCTTTAAAATTAGAAAGAATGTATAAGCAGGGCAGGAAAAATGGATATGAAAGAGCATATACAGAAAAAGGTATATTGACTGATGAAATACCTTTTTATGACGGCAGTGTGAATGGCACATTAAAAGTATTTGATGAAGATACTGGCAGACCATATTTGTTTGTGGATTATGTAAAAGGATTAAAACATGGAAAGGCTGTGCAGTATTCTTCTGACGGTAAAGTATATGCTGTGATTAATTTTGAAAATGATTATGTTGTAGGCGGCAGATGCAGTAATGGCTATAAATTTACAATAAAAGATTTAGAAACAATCCAGTATAGTATATATAGAATCAAGTGCGAATAATTTTTATGAAAGAATCAGGCAAATAATTTATATTATCAGATATTGCATAAAACAATTAATATTATATAATCAGCTTAAAAGTTGGAGGTATAATATGACAGAATATGAAAAACTACTATCAGGTAAATATTATGACGGCAGAGATAAAGGCTGCTGGGCAAAACAATCTAAGGCAAAAAATCTTACAGTTAAATTTAATAATCTTGATTTTAATGATGCAGAAAATCACAGAAAAATACTACTGGAACTTCTTGGCAGTCTTGGTGAAGATGCAGATATATTAGCACCTTTTAACTGCGATTATGGAAAGCATATATTTTTAGGGAAAGGTTCGTTTATTAATTATAATTGTTCATTCTTAGATACAGGCTATATAGAAATAGGCGAATATGTAATGATAGGTCCTGATGTAAAAATATATACAGCAAATCACCCTGTAAGAAGTGAAGAAAGATATTATATTGATGAAAATGGAAAAAAATTCTGGCATACATTTACAGAAAAAGTAGTTATAGGTAATAATGTATGGATAGGTGGCGGTGCAATAATTTGTCCGAATGTAACAATAGGTGATAATGTGGTTATAGGTGCTGGAAGTGTTGTAACTAAATCAATACCAGCAAATGTAGTAGCAGCAGGCAATCCTTGTAAAGTAATTAAAGAAAATAAGTAGCTGTAATATTTTCCAAAATAAATACATATGATTTCTACTAATTAAATATATGGTTTAAAAAATATGGTCTGCTTAAAATCAATTAAGCAGACCATAAGTGTGAGAAATGAGTATGAATGATAGTAAATGAAATCTTAATTATTTAAAATGGCCATATTACATCAATTACTTTACCAAGCCAGCCTTTTTTAGTTGCCTGAGATAATGCACCAGCACCAGTATAAGTTATTTGAGCATCAGCGATTGCACTAGAAGATACAGTATTTGCTGCATCTATATCTTTCTGGCGGACTATTCCTTTTAAAGTAATAGTTTGTTTTTCTTGGTCAATAATTATTTCTCTGTTTCCTTCTATAACTAAATTTCCAGAAGGCATAATATCAACAATTCTTGCGGCAATAGTTGCAGTAAAAGTATCTGCTTTATTGCTTGAACCCTGTCCTTGATGGCTGTTACCAGTTGTTGCAGCAATTGTAGGTTGAAAAGCAGCACCAGAACCAAGAAAATTATTTACACCTAAGTTTGTAGGAAGCCCCAGCATTGCTGTAACATTTGCATTATATGTTGTAGTTTTAGTTGCTGTATTATTAGTAGAGTTTGAAGCAGACGAATCTTCTTCTATTCTAACAATTACAACATCACCAATTCGTCTTGCTTTATAGTCTAAAAATATTGTTCCGCTAGAACCTACATCTGACCAAAGAGAAGGGTTTGGTTTATTCATTTCAGCTTCCTGCATTTTGTATGCTTCTATTTCAGACTTATAGCCAGATGATGGAATTGAAGTAATAACATCATCATAATTTTTTGCAGCACAACCAGAAGAAACCGTTAGTATAACTGTTAGTAATAAAATATTTTTTTTCATATATTCACCGCCTAAATATAAATATAATATCTTCCTGCAAATATATAAGCAAAAGATATGCCAATTATGACTGATGAGATAAGAGAAACCTGCCTGAAATTATAGGTATTTTATTTTGGGAGGCGAAAATAACTATAAATCAGGCAAAAGTAAGGAGGTAAAAATGCAGTTATTCACATATATATTTATGGAATAAAGATTTATTAAAAATCAGCTTTTACAATACCATTACCGATATAACTTCCGCTGATAACTTTTTGTGATGTTAAATTTCTAACAAGCACTTGTTTTCCCGGCATAGCATTTTCTTCTACTATACCTTGTGTTTCAATATGCAGTATACCGTTTGATACAACTATTTTTACTGCTTCACCTTTTTTTAAAGCTGGTTTTTCTTGAACAATATCCGCAGTAATCACTTTACCAGCAGGAACTGCTCTTGATGCAGCTAAATTATTAGCATCATCAACAATGCTGTTTTTTAAGTTAGTAACTTCTACATTAACTTTTTTAATTTTACCTGCAAGGCTGTCGCCAGCTTTAACTCTCTCTGTTGTAACATAGGCATCTTTAAAGCCTTTGACATAGTAATAAATCTGGTATTTACTATTACCGAGTTTTATTTGAGCATACCCACCGCCAAGTTTAGAAGTATCGCATGATATATCCATTCTAATGTCTGGATTATCATAAATATCTTCTGATATTCTAAGCTGGTCTACAACTATTTTCATATCAGGGTATGCTTTTTTATATTCTGATTCTATAAATGAAGCAACTTTTTCATAGGAAAGTTTTTCCCATTGTCTAGCTACTATAACATCATTTAAAACAGTTCCCTTAATCCCTGCACTATCTAAATGTGCCTGAATAACATCTTTTGTAATTAATTTTTCACTGCCAGCCTGTATACCGCATTCTACTTTATTATGTGGAATATGGCTTGCTGTTAATTCATCAAGGTATACACAATCTTCATTAATAGTTACATATTTTTGAGCAAAAGCAAAGCTTGCACTAATAAGAAGCATTAATATTATAAGAAGAAATTTTTTCATGTTACACCGCCTTAGCGTTTTAACCCTGCAACTGTTTGAAGCATTTCGTCGCTTGTTTGAATTGCTTTTGAGTTCATTTCATAAGCACGCTGACCAGTAATCATGTTAACCATTTCATTAACCATTTGAACATTACTTGTTTCTAAAAACCCTTGTCTTACTTTACCATATCCATCTTCTGATGGTATACCTACTTGTGCAGGACCTGATGCACCTGTTGCAAGATAAACATTTTCACCAATTGAGCTTAAACCAGTAGGGTTAATAAAACGAGCAATCTCAATTTGACCTAACTCTGTTTCCTCTTCCTCACCCGGCAGCTTAACAGAGAATATACCATCACTTGAAACAGAAATGCTTAGTGCATTATCAGGGATATTGATGCCCGGCTCTAAAAGATAACCTTCTGGTGAAACAACATCACCATTTGCGTCAATAGAAAATGCACCACTTCTAATATAGCCTATATTTCCATCAGGTAAAGTTAATTGAAAATATCCATCACCCTCAATAGTTAAATCAAGCTGATTATAAGTATTTTCATAGTTACCTTGTGAGTGTATTTTTTGAATTGCAACTGTTGCAACACCCATACCCATTTGAATACCAGATGGGTGGTTAATACCTGCTGCTGTAACTGCACCTGCTGCTTTAATATCTTGATATAAAAGGTCTTGAAATAATATTCTGCCTTTTTTAAATCCATGAGTATTTACGTTTGACAGGTTATTTGACATATTATCAATATTCATTTGCTGTGCCTGCATTCCTGTCGCTGCTGTCCAAAGTGAACGAACCATAGTATTGCCTCCTTACAATAATACTATTGTGTTAAAATTTGTGTTGCTGCTTTTTGACTGATTTCATCATGAGTTTGAACTACTTTTGCATACATTTCATATCCTCTTGATGCTTCAATCATACGAACCATTTCAGCTATCGGGTCTACATTGGCTCCCTCAACATAACCCTGCCTGATGCCTGCATTTTCTGCATCTACTGGTTCAATATCAACTGCTGCAAACTGGTTTCTCCCAACTTTTTGAAGCTGACGAACATCATCAAACTCCACAATCATCAGTTGGTCTCCTGCTATACCATTAGCATAAATCGTGCCAGTTTTATCCACTTCAAACCTTGCATTTTGGTCAACAACAATATTTGCAGTGCCTTGTGCATTTCTGCTCATTACTTTAAAGCCTTCTGCTGTAACAAGTTCACCGTTATCATTTAAAGTGAATGCACCATCTCTTGTATAGCGGATACCCCATGGAGTATCTATTGCAAAGAAAGCATTATCCTGCTGAATAGCAAAATCAAATTTATTCCCTGTTTCTTTTATTGGTCCCATTTCAAAATTAGCAGAATTTTCATGAAGAAGAACTGCTGTATTTATAGTTTTATTATAATGAGATTCTCTTATAAAGTTTTGTGGATATCTATTATCTTCTGGTCTGTATACGGAAAAAACTGCCCTGTCTCTTTTATATCCATTAGTATTCATATTTGCCAAGTTATTTGAAATAGAGTCAACTCTATTTTGCTGCATTAAAAGTCCGCTTGTAGCTGTATATAATCCGTTTTGCATGACACTACCTCACTACACCAAAAGCTTGTGGAAGCCCTGATTTAAATAATTCTTCAAACCCTAATAAAGTAAGTTCTTTAACAGGTCTTGCTGCTTTTGAAGGATAGTAGTAAAAGTTTTTATCAGACCTGCTGTTTACTACAACATTAGAATGAAATACTGCTCTTTCGTCCTGTTCCATAATGCTGATAGAAATAACTGATGAGTTTGTGCCAGTTCTTCTTTCAGGAGATTCTGCAATAGTTGTCATTAATATAAAATCAGCTTTTGAAATATCATTTGTTACAAC
>CAMEZN010000152.1 GCA_945947845.1 uncultured Mucispirillum sp.
GGCATATCAAGTCGTAATGTAACAGATTTAGGCACAGAAGGGTCTTCCGATGTTATATTATCAGTATTATATGTAGCATCTTTTATAACAAGCCCAAAGATAGTCATATTATCAGAGCCTGTGCTTTCTGTAATTTTTATATTTATATCTTTTGCTTCAAGTTTATAGTTAATTTTTTTAGTGCTTCCTATTGCTCCCTTATAATTAGCCCATATTCTTTGTTTTGAAGCTTTATTTTGGTAGTCTACAATAACATTTCTTGGTGTGCTTTCTAAATTATCATTTAAGCAGTAGTTAAAATAATTTATATAACATTCAAATGTATAGTTATCAGGTGTTGGAATAGACCTGATAGGCTGTGAATTATACTCTCTATATCCAGTGCTTGCAGGACATACAGAAAGGTTGTCTTTAACCATATAAGTAGTATTGTCATCTAAAAATATAGGCGGTATTAAGGCAGTAACACTTGTTCTGTATAGTTTTTTTGCCATATTAATACCTTCAACAACTTTTTTAGCCATTACTTCTGCATCAGTATAACCATTATAATAAGCATGGTTTGTTTGCCCTTTATACCGCGAATAATACCCAAAATAGTTTTCATATTCATCAACATAATCACTGCTGGCGCATGAAACAAAAATACATGATAAAATTATTGTAAATAAAATACTAATACTTTTCATTGAGTGCCTGTTCTAAAATTTTTAATCTTTGGATAGATAAATCATCAGGAAGTCCCATATTCCTTAATGCATTTAGTCTTATTTTTTCATCTTTTACAAGGTTTAAAGTCCATGTTCTTTTACTATCTATGACAGATGCTTTATCAATAAGTTCAATAGCATATTCAGGGTCATTATCTACAACATGGTTTGCCGCATGCCTGAAAGCATAGCTTTTAATTCTTTCGCTAGATGATGAGCTGTTTGCAATTTTTAAAAGATATGCAACATCACCTGTTTTATAAAAATCTGCCATAATATTATATGGAGATGGAAGTTCATTTTTATTATAATCATTATGGCTTAAAAAATTAACAATATTTAATTCTTCTTTACATTTTCCAAGGGCAGCAAATGCTCTTGCATCTTCTAAAAGTGGCAGACTTTCTTCTGGGTCAGCTGTAACAATAACAATTGCAGTCCTAGACATATTACAAAAATTCCCCATGTCTCTAAATTTTGCAACTGCACGGTTATATGTGTATGATGCCATTTTCTCTCTGCCTTGCAATTGATAGTCTACTGCTCTTTCTACAAGAGTCATGCCAAGCTGCATATCATCTCTTTCTGTTTTGCTGGAACATGCTGTAATTATAACACATAAAAATACAGCAGCAGCTAATTTTAAACAGTTTATCATTTTAAAGGAACTTTCTCCGGTGTTTTTTCATTGCCAATACTAATAGGCCATGTATTTTGTATTTTTAAAATTAATTCATTACCACTTTCAACAATAGATTGTATTTCACTTCTTAATTCATCTAAATTTTCAGTGCCGTCAGCAGCATTTTGTGAAGCTCGTTCTAAGTTTGCAGCCACTTGGTCAAGCCTTGATACAATTGGTGCAATAATACGAACCATATTCTGCACTTCACTGACTACTTCATTTGTTCCTACAACAATTGGTTCAGAATGTTCATCAAATACTTCAAGAGAACGTTTTAATGTTACACTTCCACTTTCTACATTATGAGCCATTCTTACAGCAGATTCACTAAAACTTCTTAAATCCTGTAAAAAGTTTGCAATTTCATTTTGCACTACATCTGAACGAAGATAACCAAGTGAACCTTCTTTATTTGCAATATCAGAACCAAGAGAGCCAAGACCCCGCATAAGTTTATTAAAATCGCCGTCTTTATCAGCAAATCTGATTAAGATAGTGTTAACACTTGCAACAATTTCTCTTAAATCAGCAACGACAGGGGTAACCTGTTCTATAATACCTTGCAGCCCTTGGTCTCTTTTAAGGCTGAAAATACTGCCTGTCTCTATATTTGGAGCTTCACTTTGCAGGTTAGTTTTCACATCAATATAACTGCTTCCTATAATATTTTGCAGGCTTAAAGAAAAAACAGAATCTTCTCTAATCCATTTAACATATTTTGTAGGTATACCAATCTGCATAATAACCCTGCCATCGTCCTGCAATGCTAAATCATTTACTCTGGCTATCTGAAACCCTGCATATTTTACAGGCATACCTTTTGCTAAATTTTCACCAGTATCTGTATATACATCTATATAAACTTTTGTAGTAAAAATATCACGGCTTATACCAATAGCAATAACAAGTGCTATAATAATAATGACAGCAATTACAACAAAAAGTCCTACTTTTATTTCTAAATTTTTAAAGCGAGGGTCTGCCATGAGTTATATGGTATCTCCTTAAAATCTAAGTTTTTATATTCATCAAAATATCTATAATTTTCTACCACAGTTATATCAACTCCTGCAACATTTTTTATAAAATGTATGAAAGGAGAGTAGTCATCAGTTAATAACATTCTGTGTGGCAGAAAGAAAAATATATGCTGAGGCTTTCTGATAGATGCCCGCAGATATTTAACTATTAACAGTTCAAATTCATTTAACTTTTTAGGTTTATAATACATAGCATGAGTCATATTATATTTTTTCAGCATATTCAATACTATGTTTTCAGCTTCCTTACGTTTTATATTTTCAAAATACTGCAAAGGCAGTGATATATTTTCGCATATAGAAAGTGTAGCAATTAAAGGAATATTATAAGATACAATACTTACATTACTCCAAATTGTTTTTTTCATTAACTCACTCTGCATTGTATCAGCTAAATAATTAGCTTTTAAAGTTACAAGGTTTTTATTTGTCATATAAAAATTTCCCCTAATATAATGATGATAATAAAGGTAAAAAATATACCAATCATTGCACTCATCATTCCTTGAATCAGGGCTGTTTGTGAGTTCTGCATTCTTTGTGCTGTATATATAGGTATTGAAGCTGCAATAAACCCTATTAATACTGTTTTAAAGACGAAAGTTGCTACATCAGACATAGATATAGTAGAAACAATCTGGCTTAAAACATAATCAAGGGAAGTATTAGATTGAAAGCTTAATAATGTATATCCACCGATAATAGCAAGTGTAGAAAAATATATGGAAAGCACAACCATAGATATTACACTAGCAAGCACTCGTGGAAAATATAAATAAATATAAGGGTCAATATTCATAGCTTCCAATGCTTTAATTTCCCTGTTAAATTTCATCATACCAACATCAACAAGTAATGTTGTAGATGTTCTTAATATAATCAGTATACCGCTTATAAGAGGCCCTGTAATCCGAATAATAACAGTAGTCAGTATAGGGCCAATATTTGGGGCAGCATCAAGAGCAATAAGCACTTTTGTGATTGTGCCCACTAATGTCATACCTAAAAGCAGTGCTGTTATAGTCATAATAACAATAAGCTCAAATCCAGAAAAATATATTTGTTTTAAAAGAGCCATCTGCACTGCTGGTGAATAAGAATATTTACTAAAAATACCCTTAGATGATACTTGCAGGCAAAAAAGACTGTGCCCTTTAAAAAAACTGCCAATAGCTATAACATTTGAGCCTATTTTATATAATAGTTTATACATATTAATATACTACACTTTTTTTTGTTTAATATCAATAGATTTTAAAAAGAATATAATTTTTATTTGAGAATATTAAAATAAATATAGATTATGACAAAGATAATTAAAATTTTAAAAATATCTTACTAAATCAGCTTATATAAATTGCTGCTGATTTAGTAAGATAAAATATTCTATCCGGCAGTAAGTCCGCCATCTACAAGGTATAGACCGCCTGTTATAAAACTTGCTGCATCTGATGCGAGAAAATATATAAGTTCAGCCACTTCATAAGGTTCTCCAACTCTGCCAATAGGGTAAAGTTCTGATTCAGCCTTCCAGTATGCTTCTGTATTTCCACCATGAGTGATATCTGCAAAACTTTGGAAAAGTTTTTCTGTTAATGGTGTTTTAATTGTGCCGGCACATACTGCATTAACACGTATCTGTTTTGGACCTAAATCAATCGCCATACTTTTCGTAATCTGCCCTAATGCACCTTTTGTAAGTCCATAACCAAAACTGTTTGGTTTTCCTATATAACACTGGTCAGAGGCATTAATAACTATTGAGCCTTTTCCTTTTTTCATTATAGATGGAACAGCTTCTTTTAATGTATATACAGTGCCTTTAATATTTGTATCAATCATTAAATCTAATTCTTCATTGCTAATATCAAGCATAGTATTACAACGATGTATACCAGCATTTGCAACAACACAATCTAAATCGCCGTATTTCTCACATATTTCACTAACTGCATTTTTTATATCAGAAGGGTTTGTTGTGCTGCCTTTTATAAATAAAACATCAAGTTCTTTAACAAGTTTTTGACCATCTTCAACATTTATATCCATAAATGCTGTATTCCAGCCTTCCTTCTTAAACTTTCTGACACATGCTGCTCCAATACCTGTTGAACCGCCAGTTATAAAAACAGTTTTTTGCATTTTTATACCTCCTTATATAGATTTAAATGTAGTATAACAATAAATTAATAAAAAATAAATTTATTTTTAATAATATGCAATATAATTTTACATAGGCTGCCGCTGCACTACAACTGCTTGACTAGAATGTCCTAATATGCTACTCTACCAAAGTTTAAACATACATTTTTTTATTTGACTAAAATTCTTTTTGTTAGTAAAATAGAACATAAAAATAAATTGTGCTAAAATTGCATATATTGTGGAGGAAGCATGGCACGCAAAAAAACTATTATGGACGGCAATATGGCAGCAGCCCATGTGGCACATGCTGTAAATGAAGTAATAGCAATCTATCCTATTACTCCATCATCAGTTATGGGGGAAATTTCTGATGAAAAAAGTGCAAAAGGCCAAGTAAATATATGGGGTTCAGTTCCTCATGTGGTTGAATTGCAGTCAGAAGGTGGTGCAGCAGGAACTGTGCACGGTTCATTAACTGCTGGTGCTTTAACAACTACTTTTACAGCTTCTCAGGGGCTTTTATTAATGATACCTAATATGTATAAAATAGCAGGAGAGCTTACTCCAACTGTTTTTCATGTTAGTGCAAGAGCATTAGCTGCTCAGGGTCTTTCTATTTTTGGAGACCATTCAGATGTTAT
>CAMEZN010000153.1 GCA_945947845.1 uncultured Mucispirillum sp.
CACATGGTGGAGTAAATGTAACTACCCCTGATGGTAAATTTGTAGAATTAGTATCTTATGAAACTAAAGACAATTCAAAATCACTGGGGAGAAACAGAATTAGGATACTGTCTGTTAATTTAGCAGGCAGTATGGATGCTACTTTTGATAAGGTAGCAGATTATTATAAAAGAGCCTGTAATGCACAGAACTCTATGGAAATCATAGATATATGTGCTGAATGGCTTAAAGAGTTCCCTGAGTCTTATAGAGATGAACTGCTTAATAATTATGAGCAGGGTTCTAGAGGCAGGGGAAAAAGTAAAGGTGATTTAATATCACCTGAAGATATGGAAAATATCGCTGGTGAAAGTATTTCTGGTGATGAAAATGGTAAATCACTAGAAGAAGAGGCAGTAGAAATGCTTTCAAAAGGCAGCCTTGAAGGGTTAGGTACTTTATACGGCAGCCCTGAAACCTTTGATGAAACTAGGTTGAACAGATTAACCCAGTTATTTAAAGGAATAATAAAAAGGGGCATGGTTAAATACAATTCTATCGTGCCTTCAAAAAGACTTAATATCAGAAACTATACATTAGGTTCTGATAAAATATTTAAAAAAACACAGTATGAGAATGGTAAAAGTGAAAAACTTTCTGTTATTCTTGACTGCTCAGGCAGTATGAGTGGCAGTCATTTATATGCTGGGAAAGAATTTTTAATAATTGTCAATAGGCTTGCAAAACAAGGACTGATAAGGGGTAACATTATCCTTACAGAGTCTTTAAAGCAGGTGTTATTACCTATGCCTGTTGATGAGAAGATAATACATTCTATACGGACTGGTGGTGGTGAAGGATTTAAAACAACCATTAAAAAGTATGGAAAGGTATTACAAGAATCAGAGAAGGTATTTATCTTCACTGATGGAGAAATAGGTGATGAACCTGATAGCGATTATAATCGTAAATTAGGTATCAAAACCTATGGGCTGTATGTTGGTGAAACAGACCAAACAGAGCAGCTAAGGAAATATTTTAATGAAGCCATTTCTAAAACAACTCTTGAAGATGTGATTAATGAGCTTTTGAAAAAAGTTAAATAAAAATATAAGATTCCTGATTTGGACTACAATAGCGGGTTTACCGCTTTTATATAGATAGTCTAATGAAAGGGGGTTCTTATGAAGAAGATAAGAATAAGATTAGTCTTGTTCATAAAAAAAGCAATCCAAAAGATTGCTTTTTCTATTGTTACAAAACTAACAGTAGAAATTCTAGTTGAGATACTTAAGAATTTATTAGGTATTAACTAGAACCTACTGGCAGATAGGGTTGTTACCAGCAACCTTATCTGTTTCTTATCTTATTATAATCTTAAGAAAAAATCAATAAAAAATAAAAAAATAGGAGATTAAAAATGAATAAAAAAATATTAACAATGGAAGAAGTATTAAAAAATTTAACATATGATGTTACTAACATATGTTACAAAGACAATATTAAACCTATCTTCAAGGTGACTGAAGAAGGTTTTAGATATAAAGCCTTTCAATTGGCAAAAAACAGTGAGTATGCAGAAACATCGGTGCTCACAAAATATTACAGCGATAATTGGTTTGTTGATATTTCTTGTCTTGATGAAGATGGCAACAAAATAGATATCATAAAAACTCATACGGATATCAGAGGTGTAGATTATTTCACTGTAGATAGTTCGTATTGGGAATCACATGACAAAATCATAGTATCTTGTTATGACCCAGAAGATAGACACTACCATTACAAAGAAACATACGACAGGGAACATTTTATAAAACATATACCATGTTATGACTACTCTATTGTAGAGAGTAGTTGTGATGATATAACTACTTTAAAAGATACAAACCTCTTTGTAGAAACTAACGAGGGGTTTATTATGGTAGATGCTAAAATACTGCATAAGTTATTAATGTATCTATCAAAATAATTTTATATAAAAACTACCAAAATACTAACTAAAGAGATTACAGTCAGCAATGATTGTGAAATCTGAAAGGAGGCGAACGCCTTTTGTGAGGACTAAATTTCCCGACCGAATAGGAAGGAATAAGAAATTTAGGCTGGGTAGTATGGTATGTGGAAACAGTTAAGATGCAGGCATATGAAAAAAGCAGGTAAATTCGTTAAAGAATACCTGCTTAAGCATTAACTGTAAGACTAGCTTGGTTATTGGCTGAATATTTAATTAGTCAATTACTAGCCTAGCTTTATTAAAAAATAGGAGAAGAAAAATGAAATTTATAATTAACAATAGTAAAATATCTGTTAATACAGATAAAAAAAATGCAAGTATCAATGATGCAGATACAACAAAACAAACAAAAAGAGAAATAAGAGGAGAAAGATATTCTAGGTGGCATTGTGCAAGTCAAAAAAATCTTTGGGCTTATTTTGATTCATTTGAAGGACGCTTAGATAGAGATAATCTTTATATAACAGAAGAAGGCATAAAAGAGATTCTGCAATACAAAATTACAGAATTACAGAATATCCTGCATAAAGAGCTATATAAAGATTTATATGTAACAGATGGTATCTCTAAATTAAATAGAGATACTTATATATATAAAGCAGAGTATATAGAAGACCTGCTGAATGATAATAATATTGTTTCTATATGCAGAGGTAATAGAAAAAAAAGATGGTATTAAGGAGATAGGATATGAAAGCTTATATGAATATTAAACATAATATTTTACTGTATGAGAGTGAACTTCACTCTTATTACAGTGAAGAAGAAATAACAGCCTTATTGCAGGATAAAATCTTAATTAAGGTAATAATATAGGAGAAAGAATATGAAAATAGATTTTAAAAATGTTAGAGATGATTATGGAAAAAAATGATTTATTTATACTTTATATGGAAAAAAATATAGATGCAGTGCATAATATTTATAAAGATGTGGAATTTCTTTCAAGGGATATTCCTAATCCTACTATAAATTACATAAAGGATGCACTGGAAGAACTAGAAAGGAATATGCAACAGCAGCTCAAAAATATAAGATAATTTTCAAGCTCTCCGTATGGGGAGCTTTTTTTATATTGAAAAATAATAAAAAAATAAATAAAATAGATAAAAATAGGAGTAATCATATGCCAGTAATAGCAAGATTTTATGGTTTAATTATTAAGATGTATTTTCAGCAGGTTGAACATAATCCACCACATTTTCATGTTATATATGGGGAATATGCTGGTGTTTTTGAAATAGAAACCTGTGAAATGATAGAGGGAGACTTACCTCAAAAAGCACAATCAATGATTAAAGAGTGGGGAACAAAATATAAAACAGAATTATTAGAAATATGGAACACTCAAAAATTTATACAACTTCCCCCATTAGAATAGGTGCTTTATGTTTTATAGAATAAAAAAAATAAAACCTTTAGAAAATTATAAATTATTAGTCACATTTTTTAACGATGAAGTTAAAGAATATAATGTAGGTATATGGTTTGATAAAAATCAGGATTTTAAAGTATTATCTAATACTTCTGGCTTATTTGAGCAGGTAAAGGTAGATACAGGAGGCTATGGTATCAGCTGGAACGATGAACTTGATTTATCCTGTAATGAGTTATACTTCAATAGTATATCTATTTCATAATCAATATAATTCTTATATAATATGTTTCAAGCTCTCCGCAAGGGGAGCTTTTTTTGTGCCTGTTTTTAAAATGTAACATTCCTTGTTTATTAATAATTAATAATATTAATGCGAGGTAAAACCATGGCACAAGAAGTTCAATTATTTCAAAAAGAAAATCTAGGTATGGTGAGAATTTTAGGCGATAAAGAAAAGCCATTATTCTGCTTAAAAGATGTATGTGAGATTTTAGGTATTACAAATAATAGTGATGTAAAAGTCAGTATTATTAAGGAGTTTGGAGATGACCTAGATTTAATCTACCCCATCACTGATAGTTTAGGTAGACAGCAAAAAGCAACTTTTATCACAGAGCCACAGTTATATTTTATATTAATGCGTTCGGATAAACCGAAAGCCAAACCTTTCAGGCAGTGGGTAATGGATGAGCTAATACCTAAAATAAAACAAAATAACTCACTACAAATCATTAATAATAAAGAAACAGTTGGTAATTATTTTTCTTTTAATAATCTACCTATAAGTATAATCAATAGAGATGGTGAACCGTGGTTTGTTGCAAAAGAAGTATGTGCGGTATTAGAACATACTAATCATAGAGCAGCTATTCAAAATTTAGATGAAGATGAAAAGGGGGTAAGTAAAGTTTACACCCTTGGCGGAGAGCAGGAAGTAAGTATTATTTCTGAATCAGGTTTATATACACTTATAATCCGCAGTAATAAACCGCAGGCGAAAGTATTTCGTAAATGGGTAACTAGTGTTGTGCTGCCTGCTATTAGAAAAACAGGTAGTTATTCTGTTTCTAATATATCAGATAGAGTTATTGCTATAGAAGAACAAAAGATGCAGCTGGAACGAGCTAAAATGCTGGAAAGATTATCTGATAACTATCGTGGTAGATGTGACGGCAGATATTCTCAAATACTAGATAGTTATGCTATTAAAGAATTAACAGGTGAAAATATTCTGCCACTGCCAGAAAGAGTGGAAAAATATTATACGGCACATGAAGTTGGCGATATATTAGGTGTATCAGCAAACAGGATAGGCAGGATAGCGAACTCAAACCATTTAAAAAATGATAAATACGGCAAGTGGTTTATAGATAAAGCTAAATATACTAACAAAGAAATAGAAGCGTTTAGATATAATCAGGCAGGTATAGATAGTATTAGGAAGTTGTTATAATTTTAATTTATAAGCTCATCTTTTATGATGAGTTTTTTTTATATTTAAAACTGTAATGCTTAAAATGTAACCACCCTTGTTTATTAATAATTAAATAAATAGATAAGGAGAATTGTATGTCAAATCTAACAGAAAAACATGAAGTTATTCCAGTCATTATGAAAAGCAGCAACGGAGAGCTTGTTGTATCATCAAGAGATATTGCATCAGGTATAGGAAAAAAACACAAGGATATTCTTAAGAAAATCAGGGAAATTCTTAACGAGCGAGAATTTTCGCTGGTTGAATATATTGATAACAAGGGTGAAAAACGACCAGAGTATTTATTGCCTAAAGACAGTTTTATTTTACTGCTTATGAACTAGCAGGGATAGAATGATTTCAAAAGAGCC
>CAMEZN010000154.1 GCA_945947845.1 uncultured Mucispirillum sp.
ATAAGTGGAGCTTCTATTGTATTATTTTTTATAATTATAGCAGTATTTGCTCCATTTATTGCACCATTTAACCCAGCACTTACAAATTTAGATGCAGTATTTGTTTCACCTAACAGCACATATTTATTTGGCACAGATGCTCTTGGAAGAGATGTATTTTCAAGGGTAGTTTATGGGGCAAGAATATCTTTATTTGTGGGTTTTATTGCTGTTGGCATATCTATGATAATAGGTGTTGTATTAGGGCTTATATCAGGATATTACGGCAGAATAGTGGATAGTATTATTATGCGGTTTACTGATATTATGCTTTGTTTTCCATCATTTTTTCTTATTTTAGCAGTTATAGCATTTTTAAAACCATCTATAATTAATGTAATGGTTGTTATAGGTGTAACAGGCTGGATGGGAGTAGCTCGTTTAGTAAGAGCAGAAGTAATGAGTGTTAAAAACCGGGAATATATTACAGCTGCAAGACTGCAAGGTTTAAGTCATATAAAAATAATGTTTAAGCATATACTTCCTAATGTGCTTTCTCCTGTATTTGTTACTGCTACATTAGGTGTTGCCAGTGCAATCCTGCTGGAATCATCATTAAGCTTTTTAGGGCTTGGAGTTCTTCCGCCTACTCCATCATGGGGTAATATATTAACAGAAGGGCAGAATAATATAATTAATGCTTGGTGGCTCTCCCTTTTTCCCGGTATTGCAATAGTTTTAACAGCATTAGGCTATAATCTTCTAGGTGAAGGGTTAAGAGATACATTAGACCACAAAAACAATAAATCAGACATAAAGGGTTAAGTATGAAAAAAATTCTATTATTATTTTCTTTATCAGCAATGTTATTTTCATGCGGTGATACAGGTATAGAAATAGTATCTTATGCAGATTATTCCAGTGATATATCATATAAAGTAGGCAGCCCACGGGATAAAAGACTTACTTTTTTTGATGTTAATGAATTTAAGCAGATAAGGACTATCCCAAATAATCTATCAAATGGTGATTTACAAGGGCGAGTTCAGTTTGCTCAAACCCACACTATTGACCCAAATAATAATGAAGAAAGGAAAGAACCTTCTTTAATACCAAATAGAGCAGCTCTTTTACTTTTTACTCCACAGATAGAGCTTTCATCTCTGCAAGTAACAGTAACATATAACGGCAGTAAATCAGAATCATATACTATGATGCCGCCTATAAATATGCCAAAATCAGATTATAATAATAGTTCAAAAAAAGATATTACTTATTCTAAACGTTCTTGGAGTATAAAGCTGCCTTATTATGCAGTTATGCCTGATATGCAGCTTTCTTTTAATGGGGTAACAAAAACAGGTATTGCTTTATCTGGCAGTCTTTCAGGAGATGATATAGAATTTGCAGCACCAATTGAAGCAGTTTTTGCTTTTATTAAGCTTGGAATGTTGTGCGATGTGCCTTCTGGGTATCCATATTCATTTGATATGATTGATGATGCAGCACATGCTGTGCAGGAGTATTTCCAGACTGTTCCACTTGCAAGTATTGTAAATACATATTATGAAGACAGAAAACTTGATAAAGTAATAATCAGAGACGGCACTATATATACTGGCAGAAGCAGCTATTTAAACCCTGATGCTTATAGTGGTGATATGCGGGAAGATGTGGCAAAAGCTCAGGTAAGTGTTGGAATAGATTCTGCTAATAAAGGCATAATAGATAGTGCATTAAACCAAGACCATGAAATAAGCCATGATATGTTTTATTTTACAGTGCATCACACTCAGGGCAAATATACTATGAAAGATGAAAATGGCAACTTGATAGATAAAATTCAGGGACATGGTTTAAGCGGCGGTAACGGTATAGGCACTCTTTATTCATCAAGGGATAATGAATTCAGCCATGAAGTAGGTCATGGTTATAATATGGGGCATTATCCAAATGCAGATGAAAGTTCAGATGGTTCTATTCATGGTTATTCTACATCGTGGGGGTATGATGCTTATAAGCATAGAATGAGAGCAAATGTGGCATGGAATTCAAACCCTGATTCATATACATTTTATAATCATTATATTACACCTTTTCAGGAAACATACGGCTGGAATAAAGACAGTATGGCAGGTGGCTGGGCAGATAGTGCCATATCAAGATATACTCATAATACAGCAAGGAGCACTAGGCAGATACAGAAAAATATTGAAGGCAGATATTTTTTAAGTGATGAAAAAAACAGTAATGGAGAATATTTTTATAAATACTGGAATAAGCAGGAAAGGAAATATGAACAGGTAACAGATAGTAATTTTACCAGTAAAAGAATAAACCCTACGGCAAAAGGGGTGCCAGTAATAACTATATTAGGGGGGTATGACCCGCAAAGCCCATATAATGCAGTGTTATATCCATATTTCAGAGCAAACTGGGGTAATGTATTTGATTCTATTTTTAAGGACAGTCTGCCAGCAGATGCTTTAAATTATGTAGTGATAACTTATTACGGAACAAAATCAGACCAGTATGTTATTTTAAACAGCAGCAGATATTCAAGCGGTATAATTAATAAACTGCATTTTAATATTGCAGAAAGTAACAGACCAAAAACTATCAGCTTATATGTAAATAATACATTAAAAGGCACAACTACAATTGATGAGGCAGTATACAACAGCCCGCTTGCAAAACCTGTAATTATAGGCAAAAGCAATGGTTATCAAGATGTTATAGAGATAGATGCAGCATATCTTGAAACAAACCTTGCAGGTAAATCTGTTGATAATTATACTCTTTCATCAAAAGAAAAAGAGCTTATAGAGATAGTAAACAGTTTTAATGCTTTAAATAAGCTTTCAGCCAGTCAAAAAGCAGTAGCAGAAGATTATATCAGCAGGAAAAGAAAAACTGATGAAGTAAATATGTTTATAGATGATAATTATACACTGCTTGAAAATAATATTCCAGCAGTAGATGAGGCATTAAAAAATATGCTTGAAACAAATGGGCTTGGGAATGTTGTATTTAAGTTTAATCAGGCAGAAATAAATGGAAAATGTATGGAAGTGTATCAGTCAGCAGAAAGCAATATGTCTGTTCGTGCTTCTCAGTGTAATTCTGGCAGTAATCAAAGATGGGCAATAGATAGTGCTGGTCGTATTCATTCAGCAGTATATCCGGGATATTGTTTAGAACATGGTAAGATGGCTGTATTGCAGGTATGTTCAGATAATCCTAAACAGCAGTGGAAAATAAGAAATAATGATATTACTGATGGTGTAGTATATGAAAATATAGGTGTGCAGGGGCAGTGTATAGATAACAGTTTAAGTGAGCCTGAAAAAATTATTGCTTATTCCTGCAACGGCGGAAATAATCAGAAATTTAAAAATAAAATTTCAGAAGATAATAATTTATATTTGAGCTTGTTTAATGGCAGCCTGATTGAAGAAATATGGAAATATATTCCAGCATTAAGTGTGGAGAATAAATAATGAAGAATATATTTATACTATTTATATTGATTTTTGCAGTTAATATTCCTTTTCTTTATGCTCAGTATGGTGATTATTATGATGGTAAAAACAGTTATATGTATGATGAAATGCCATCGCCTGATAAAAGCAGCAGGAGCTATGAGAATAAAAAACATTACATTGGTTTATCGCCATCTTTATATATACCAACAGGAGAAAATGCTTATATAAAAGATTATACTGGTGTTGGCGGTGGTGTTGACGTTCGCTATAAATATAATCTGCATAAACTTTTTGCTGTTGCTGGCACAGTTCGTTATAACTATGCAGGCGGGTCAAATATACAGGGTTTTACAGAAACGGTAACAGACCATCATTTAATTGATATGCAGTTTTCTGGTGTTTTGCAGTATGATGATGTGAAAGCAACAAAAGGTTTTATTCCATATATTTCAGCAGGGGTAAATGTAACTGTATCTGTTGTAAATAGCGAAACTTCTACATCAAGTTATAAAACAGATGCAGATGGGGCAGTATATATAATTAATACAGTTAAAACTAATGACAGCAATACATCAGCCAATGTTGGTTTTGTTGCAGGTGCTGGTTTAAGATATGCTTTTTCTAATAATTTTACAACAGGTATCGGTGTAGATTATACATATATTTTTACAAACCATGATTATTCTGGTGTCAGGATATTTATAGATGCAGGATACAGATTTTAAAAGTTCAAGAATTTTAAGTTATTCTGCATTATAAATATGTTTGCTGTATATACAGCCTGTGAAAATATTTATAAACAGCTGTGTTTTTTAAATTATTTTTTATAATATTATTAGTCTGCTTATATTAGAGATTCTTTTTGTATATAATTTTATCTTTTATTCTTCTAAGTAATCTAGTTATATTTTTTTGATTTTCATTACAATTGTAAACGATATTAAAAAATTTATATGTTTATATATGGTATTAATATATAAAATATGTTGATTTATTGTATTAATTAAAGATAAATGAATAATCTTAAAAAAAAATAGTAATTATGTTAAAAAATACTTTTTTTTTGAAAAAAAATAATATAGAATAATTAAGGGAGTTATTTTTATATTTTTGGGTGTTTATGATTTATTATTCAGCCTTTTTTGCTTTAAAACAGCATTAAAAAGGTCTTTTTAGTAACAAAGTGAGGTATTCAATAATGGGAACAGATGAAGATTATTAGAATTACATTAACTAAAATTATTTTAAGATATTGATATTGCAATATTTTAGTGTGTGATAGTTAATGTAAAATTATGCAATAATATGGGGGTTTTGTTATGAAGTATTCAACAAAATCATTTATGCACATATTTTGGTTCTATATGTGCATTGCAGTTTTACTGTTCCTATCTTATGCTGATTCCTATGCATATAAAGGAGACGAATTTGTTACTCCTGACAGCTGGAACAGACATATCACATCTAATGGTGTTCGCAGTTCCATTAATGGTATTTCATTTGGAGATACTGGTCTTTTAAAGATGGGATATACTACTCGTGTTAAATTAAGGTTTAGCGATGAGATTGATTATCCTATCTATCAATATGCCCGCTTAAAATTAAGTGGTGTTCAAGTTGGTGATGGTGAGTTAGTTCTTAACTTAAATATGCGTGGGGCTTATGATAATGCACCAAGCATAGGGGACAGGACATTTCATCGTTTTTATGACGGTCTT
>CAMEZN010000155.1 GCA_945947845.1 uncultured Mucispirillum sp.
CTACCTGAGTAGACGGCATTACTGGGTTAGGAACCTGCATAACCACCATTTTATCTGATACACTGCTGTAATATAAAGCAGATTCTATATAAAGCATATTAAATAAAGCTCCTTTATATCCAAGCTCCACATGGTCTGCTGTTTCTGGTTTTAAATTAGGATTGGGCAGGTTTTCACCAAGCTGGGTAGAATACCTGTCGCTCATCGTAGGAAACTGGTTTCTTCTGGCATAAGTTAAATATAAATTATTATCATCTATAAACTCATAAAAAATACCCAGCTGACCTGCAAATAAAAATCTATTTATAATATCAACATTATATGATGATAAACCGAGCTGATTATTAAAGCTGTTGTCCCTGCTGTAAAAATTAGATGGTATTAAGCTGTCAAACCCTAATGTGCCAGAAAGTGTAAGATTTTCTAAGGGCTTATAATCATATTCTACCCCAAAGGAAAGCTTGTTTTCTGTTATATTTATATCTTCTTCCACTGAAAGACTATCTTCACTATAACCAATATGGTTATCCTGCCTGTATGTTATGGCTGATTTTATCACATGCTCATTAGTAATCTCATAACTTCCATTTATATTAAAGCCTGCTGCATACTCATCATATATACTTGTGCGGTATGGAGATTGATAGTCAACATGTATAAGGCTTGAATACATACTCATAGAATTATCATAAATATCATAAAATGTTAAAAAATTTAATTTTAACTTATTTTTTTCATATTTTCCATGAAGTGATATACTCATGTGATAATCATAATTCCAGCCCCAAAGTGAATAAACTGAACTTACTTCTGGGCTTACCATCCCTTTATTAGAATCACTGTATATATATGCAAGCCATATATCTAGTCCGTTAATTGGAGTTGTGCCTGCTATTAAAGTATTTTTTATATCTGTTCTGTCAGAGAAAAGTCTATTTCTGTCTTTTTGTATACTTCCCTGCACAGCTTTATAACTTTTTGGAAGAAGATAATGGTCTATTTCTTTATACTGCAATGTATATTTAAAGTAAAATTTTGATGTTTTAGAGCCAATACTTAAAATATTATAAACTGATGAAAAATCAAAATTATCATCATTTTCCAATGATGTTTTAAAAAATCCTTCAAATTTTTCCTTTGGTTTTGCAAGAGTTAAAAGCACAGCTCCACCCATACCGTTTGAGCCTTGCAGCATAGTGGAATATCCTTTTTGAATTGTAACTGATTCAGTATCACCCAAAAGCATTGCAGAACTATCTCCCAGCCCATTATATGGATTTAATGAAGAAATACCATCAATAATTACAGGTATTGTAGAACTTGAAAAGCCTCTTATTCTAAATGAAGTATCGCCCCTTGAACCGCCCTCATCTATCATAACACTAGGACTTAATGTTAAGACATCTGATAAGGAATAAACATTCATATTATTCATATCATCATTAGAGATTACATGCCCTTTATCTTTTGTTTTAGTATCTGTTACTATTATAGTATCTGTTTCCACCTGCGGTGTTTCTTCTGCAAAACTAATACCATAAGTAAAAATAATAAAACAAAAAATAAAATATTTTGTCATATATACTCCAAAAGGGGAAAGAATAATATCTTTCCCCATATTGATTAATTAATATTAATTACCTGCATTATAATCATTTGCAGTATTTCCCGGCACTCCACCTGTTAATTTTATTCTACCGTCTAGGTATGGAGATATGCTGTTTTTATAAGCAATATATTCTGCAACTGCTTTAAGCATTGTAACCGGCTGATTGTTATTATCTAATATTGGAGTAATAGTTTTGCCTAAAAATGCTATATACATTTCTTTCGCTGTTTTAGTAGTGGTTATTATATTATACTGCATACTGCTTGATACTGCCTGCCCATTTATAGATAAACTTCCATTTTGTATTCTGCCTCTTTTATAACCCATTACACTTGTCTCTGCTGGATTGCCAGATTCTGGGTTTGCCTGTTCATAAGTTAAAAGATAGCATTTTTTAGGGTCAGTTACTGCATCATATAATGCACCTGTTTCACTATCTATCCCTGTTGATTTATCAACAGTTGCACAGTTTGCATTAAATCTTGCATTAAATTCATCAATACTATATGGCAGATATTCTATTGTATAGCGAACTTCACTTGATGGTATACCCCACCATTTCCCATTATATGTTGTGCCACCTGAACCGCCATAATGGTTATTTCTATAAACTGAGGCAGCCTGACCAAAAAGTGTTTGTGTATACTGGTTTGAACTATCACCTACTGATGGGTATAAATTTAAATCAAGATTATAATCTGCATCGCTGATTAAATCTGAACCATTTAATGTTACCAAAACGAGTGTGTCATTTAAATAATCTGATGTGATTACTGTTTGTAAAAATGCAGGAGTTATTGTCTGGTTAGCCTGTATTCCCTGACTTATCATATCACCTATAAGCCATGCAAAATCAGGATTATGGCTAGTCATCTCTGCACCATACCATTTTACTGCATCAGCAAAAAGGTTTCCTAATGCTGTTTCTTTACCACGCACTAACCTGTCAGTATTCGGTCTACCGCCTGTATTAAAATTTGTGCTGATTCGCCAAAAATCACTATGGGGAACATCTTCTGCAAAAATAAAATCACCTGCTGCTGTTCCTAAATATTGGTTTAAATCATTTAAATCAACAGGGGTATATAAAGGTGTAACAGATACAGCATCACTTTCCACCCATGCACCTGCTAAACTGGAATTTGAAGCACGTATTTTTATATAGTATTGCACATTATTTTCAAGTCCGCTTATAATATATGGTGCAATATCCTGATTAAAAGGAATAGATGTATCAAGCCATGTATAGCTTACTCCGTCAAGAGAATAACCTGCTTGATATGATGATACTGAATTATCTCCAAAAGAGACTGCATTAAATGTAAATTCTGCCCTTTTATTTTTACCCTGAACACTTTGTGAGTTTATAACAGGTTTTTCAGGTGGTAATAAAGCAGCTCTGCCTTGAAGACCTGCTTTTTCAGCTGCTGTTGAAAGTATATCTTTTCCAAATACTTTCCATGTGCTTTTGTTATCTATATCTAAAAATCCATTTGCATTATGAGCAGCTATACATATGGTGTGGTTTGAACCGTCATATAAATCTGTATTATTTGCAAGCTCTATAATATAATGGTCAGAATTAATTGAAAGTGCTGGTGTCCATTTGCTGTATTGTCCTTCTCTTGACGGGCAGTCATCTATATGTATAGAATAAAGTTCTCCCTGCTTTTTCGTCCAAGAAATCCGCAAGTGCTTATCTCCCTGCTGAACTTGCACATTTTCAATCTGGCTTGGATATGGTATTGGAGTAGATTTAACTGATGTCCAGTCAGATTGACCATAACCGCATTTTGAAAAATTAGACCTTATCCAGATAGTATATTCTGTATTATTACTTAACTCTGAATAATAAAAAAACGGGAAACCTTCTGTGCTGTCTGCATCACTTTTTGCTTTTTTAACAGCAAACCTTATAAGCAGGTTATCATTTGGTTCAACTGTGCCTAAATCATCAGCATTTAAAATATTATCATCAGTGCCTATCTTAATATCATAATATGGCAGGCAGGCATCAGTATTTTCTGCACCTATACCGCTTACTCTTCCAAACTGAATAGTTATCCTTTCATTAAGTGCTGTTGGAGAAACATTTGCAGGATAATAACTTGAAACATTAATACCGCTGTTACCTGATGATTTACTATCCTGCTCACTACATGCAGTAAGCAGCGATACTATAACAAGAAATACAAATAAAACTTTAAAATTGCTATTTGTAAAAAGTTTTATCATAAACCACCTCTCTATATATTTATCGTTATATTTATTAATATATAATAAAATAAAAGTCAATATCTAATTATATCAATAATATTGCTATTCGTTATTATTTTTTATATATATTATATTTTTAAACTGTAATATACAATGCACATTGCATATCTTGATATTAAACAAAAAATATTCATAAATTTATAACATTGTTTTTATATTTTTATTATTTATTATAAATAATTTATATAACTTATCAAAAAATATAGAAAATATTTTTCTTTACAAATAAATAATTTAATATTATAGTTTTATATAAAAATGTTTTGGGAGATAATATGAACGGTTTACCGGGTATTATTTTTGGGACTATATGTGTTATTGCTGCCATAGTGCTGTTAATTAAAAGATATGATACAAAAACAGTGCTTTTTGGCACAGGGTTTGTAATGACAATTGCCGCACTTAAACCACTTCTGGCTTTTGATGCTTTTAAAAATTCTATGACTTCTACAACCCTAATTTGGAGCATTTGTTCTGTTATGGGGTTTTCCTATGTAATGAAAATAACAGAAGTTGATAAGCACTTAGTAAATGGACTTGCTAAAATATTAATGAAAGTAAGACCTGCACTTATCCCCGGTGTTGTAATATGCACTTTTTTAGTTAATATTTCATTAAATAGTGCAGCAGGAGTTACAGCCGCAGTTGGTGCTATATTTATACCACTGCTTATATCTGTTGGTGTAAAACCTGCTATGGCAGCTGCTGCTGTAATATTTGGCACATGGGGCTCTATGTTAAGCCGGGGCTCAGTCATCAGCCTATTATCGCTAAAATATCTAATATGGAAGTTATAGAAGTTATAAAAGTGCATGCAGTAACAGATATTGTATCAATGCTTGTAGCTGCTGCAACACTTACAGTTATGGCAAAAATTCTTAAAGAAGATAAAGGTTATATTGATGAAACAAACAGTTTTGATATTGATAAAAATTTTAAAGTAAACCCAGTTTATGCAGTTATGCCACTTGTGCCTGTAATTATGCTGCTTGTATTAAGTATAGAAGAAGTGCGGACATCTATTTCATGGGCTGAACGTATCGCAATACCACATGCAATGCTTATAGGAGCAATATTATGTATCGCTGCTACAAGAACAAACCCTGCAAAAGCTACAAATGATTTTTTCACTGGTATGGGAAAAGGTTATGGCGATATATTAGGAATTATAATGTGTGCAGCAGTGTTTGTAGAAGGAATGAAATCGTTAGGGCTTGTAGATGCTTTCATTGAAGGGCTTAAAAATTCTGAACATATTGTATCAATTGCTGCTACTTACGGACCT
>CAMEZN010000156.1 GCA_945947845.1 uncultured Mucispirillum sp.
GTCCTTTGCCATCTTCAAATTCTATGTTGCCAGGAGCAAAGAAACCGCCCTGGTCAGCAGAATTTAATTTTGGACCAATTTTTTCTGAAGAAGTTGATACCATTACATTTGTTATTTCTTTTGTAGACTGAGGTTTATATCTGGTATTAAGCCCTAAATCATCAATAAATTTAGAAGTAGGTGTTGGCACATAACTTGGGTCACTAGGGTCACCAGTATCTGCAGCATCTACAAAACCTAATACTTCTATATCATTTTGTGTGTCTACATCATAAAAGGAGAAATTAAACCCATCATCATCTAAATTAAGGGTTACTTTCATAGTCTGCTGAGAATTATTACCATGAAGTGCATCAAGTTTTGCATTTATTTCTAAATCTAAATCAGAAGCAAGTTTATTCAGCGATGTACCTGCTTTATAATCCATGCTGATTGTAAAGTTTTTCTGTTCGCCATTATAGTTATATACAAACGTGAAATCACCTTTAACATCTTGAGTAAGCTCGCCGTTACCATTAACTAAAGTTTTATCTGCTTTACCTGTATTGGTAACCATATATGTTTCATTTAAATTGCCTTTAAATGTATCTTTTGCAAACCATTTATCATTATATCCATAGTTTGAGCCAGTGTATATATCTACTGTATGTGTACCTTCAAGCTGGTCATAAGGAGAAAATGATGGAGAAAAGCTTTTTATACCAGCACCAACTTGAGATACAACTTTATTTGTATATATACTTGAAGCATAGGCAGGTTCTGCAACCTGGTCTACTTTTAATGTGTATGTTCCCGGTGGAGTTGTTATAGAAGCTAAACCGGAAGCAACAGTTTCTACTGATGATGTTGTTGTTTTACTTTTAAAAGTAGATTCCATTTTTAAGCTTAACATGGAATTTTTAATATCAGTTATCATTGTGATAAAGCTGTTATAAGTAGTTTTTTCGTAATTTAATTCATCTATCTGCTGGTTAAGTCTATTAATAGGTGCTTTTGCTTGTGTCATATAAGATTCTACAATAGCATCTGTATCCATACCACTTATTAAGCCACTTACTCTTAAACCTTCCATATATCCTCCATATAAAAGGAACTCATACTTTAATATTATATTCGTCAAAAGTATGAATTACTTTAATAATTTCAATTATTATAATAGTAGGAAAAATTTTCCATATAATAGAAGAAACACTTTTCCAACTAATTATTAGCATAAACCGTGCCGAAAATTATAGAATAATAAAAAATATTGAAAAAAATGTAAAAATATATATACTAAACAAGCCATTTTTATATGAGGTAAATTTATGGGGCAGATTAAAGCTGTAATCTATGATTGTGATGGGGTAATTGTTAATAGCGATAATGCTATTATATCATATTATTCATGGCTTGCTGAAAAAAGCGGTATTGAAATTCCAGACTGGTCTGATGAAAAATTTAAAAGAATTGTGCTTTCTTATACAGAAGATGGAATTATTGATGTAATATCAAATGGAGATATTAAAATTAAAGAAAAAATATATAAAATAATTAAAACCGAACAGTATAAATCAGGTTTTGAAGACATTATTTTGGAAGAAACATTACCAGATGCTTTAAATATGTTAAAAGAAAAGGGGATTTTTATAGCTGTTGATACTAATAGAGGCCGTTCTTTATCTGATTTATTAACTTATTTTAATATAAGAGAATATTTTACATGTCTTATTACATCAAGAGATGTAGCAAACCCAAAACCAAGCCCAGAAGGTGTTTATAAAATATGCGAATATTATAATATAGAACCAAAAGAAGTATTATTCTTAGGTGATTCTATGACAGATTATCATGCAGCAAAGCAAAGTGGAGCATTTTTTCTTTCCTATAAAAACCATTTAAATAATGCACCAATAATAAATGACCATAAAGATATAATTAAATATTTATATTAATTAATTTAAATTATATCAGCATTAATTAAGTTCATACTATAAACTTTTATATAAGTTTAAAAAAGCATCAGTTTGAGTTTTACAGTAAAAAGTTTTATCATTAATAGTATATTTAAAGCAGTGCAGGCATAGTCTTTGAAATGGTAATCCATTATATAATTTATCACCTATAATAGAATGGTTTAAATATGCAGAAAATGCTCTTACCTGATGTCTTGCTGCTTTTTCAAGAGTAACTTCTATAAAGCTTATATTTCCATTTGATTTAATTTTTTTCATTACAGCAGGAAATCCAGTATCATCATCTAATACTTTGACTTTTTTCTTATTATCTGCATCTATTTTTTTAGAAATATTCACATATTCTGGAAATTCTCCATTAACAACAGCATAGTATGATTTTGATAAATTATAAATTTTAATTTTTCTATGTATCATACCTATAATGCCATCAGCTTCATAGTCAAGTCTTGAAAGAGGAGTATATTCTGGAAAATTTTTATAAATATCACTTACAGTTAAATCATCATCAATATTAAGCCTTTCAGAATGAAAAAATGGAGGTTTATATAGAAATACATAATTACTATCTTTGTATAAAAGATAATCAGATAAATTATATTCTAACGGTTTTATATTAAAATCAGCCTTGATATTTTCTGTGCCGTTTATCTCTATATCTTTTTTAATAATACTTTTATCAATGGAAATTAATCCATTTTTTATAGCTTCTTTTGCCTGTCTTCTTGATATTTTAAAATAATCTGCACAATATACTGATAATCTCATAATCTACCTATAACAAGAATTCTATTATATTTCAATAATATATTGCAACTTTTTTTTATATGCAATATAATCAGGTATGATAGAATACAGATTACAACTACTCCCCGATGCTCTTCGTCTTTTATTAGAAGAAGCAGAGGCCTTCATCGGAGAAGAAGAATTTAAAGGCCAGAAAACTTATTTAATTTATTCAAGTGATGATATTTCTGATATTTTAATGGAACTTAATATTCCTTTTGAATCCAAAGATACGGAAGAAACAGGCTGGCAGGATAAATGGAAAGAATATATCCAAGAAGATTATCTTACCAGTGATATTTTCTTTATTTTTGAAAAAGGGAAGAAGTTTGAAGATAACAGGCGAACTCTTTATATTAATCCATCACTTGCTTTTGGAACAGGTGCTCACCCTACAACAAAAATTGCTGCCAGATTATTAAGTAAAGTTGTTAAGGGAAAAACTATGCTTGATGTAGGCACAGGCAGTGGGATATTAGCAATTGCAGCATCTATGAGTGGAGCAGGGCATATTGATGCTTTTGATATAGACCCGTTATCTCTTGATAACTGCCTTGAAAACATACAAAATAATAACTGTTCAAATATAAAAGCATGGATTGGTAATATATCAGATATACAAGATAAGGTTTATGATATAGTTTGTGCAAATATTATATCAAGTGTTTTACTTGTAATTAAAGATGATGTTAATAGATTATCTTCTGAATATGTAATTTATTCTGGTATATTGGATAGTGAATTTGAAAGTATCCAAGATGAGTTATGTAAAGGCTATATAATAGATGAACGAATAACTATTAACGAATGGACAGGTGTGAGGCTGAAAAAATGTTAGCTGTTATTGGTGATGTTCATGGCAGCATAAAAACTTTAAAAAAACTTTACTATACTTTAATGGATAAATATTTAATTCATCGTATTATTTTCCTTGGTGATATTGTTGACAGGGGATTATATTCTAAGGAAGTTGTAGAGTTTTTAATGGACAGGCAGGGAGAATGTCTTATGACATTTCTTCGTGGCAACCATGAGGATATGCTTATTAATTCAATTGCAAATGAAGGAAGATATCCTGATTTTTGCTGGCATGAAAGAGTAGGACTTAGCACAGTTGCTTCTTTTATGGGGCTTACTCTTGAAGAAGCTGCTAAAAAAACACAGTGGGAGATTACTCCATATTTTTTGCCATACATGGAATTTTTTAACGGATTTACAGAATATTATATTGAGCATACCAAAAAACATAAATTTTTATTTTCTCATGCAGGGCCTGCTTTTTTTGATGTTTTACCAAATAAGCAGTATGAAAAATGTAATGAAGAAGAAAAAACAAGACATTATCCTTATATGTGGCACACAAAAACAAAACATTATAAATCAAAATATTTTGATTATATTATTGTTAATGGTCATGAAGCGATAGTTGATAAAAACTCTACTATTAAAGAATTAACTAATGTTGCTCCATTGATTTATAAAGACAGTGCTGGGGAAGTTATAAGTATTAATATAGATACAGGCTGTTGTTATGGTGGTAAACTAACTGCTATGATTATAGATGAAACAGGAAATTATACTTTTGAGTTAATTAAATGCGACGATTAAGAAGAGTATATTTTGATGGAGAACTTACTCCAATTATAGAACTTGATGAAAACCAGAGTAGAAAATTAAAAACAGTTTTGCGGGCAGAGCAGGGTGATATTGTAGAAATCTTAACTAATGAATATTTAGCAGAAGGCGAAATATTTATTTCTGGTAGAAAAAGTATTCAGGTCAGGGTTACTAATAAACGGCCTGTGTGTATTCCTGATTACAAATTTACAGTATATCAATGTATTGCAAAACGAGAATATATGGATTTTATAATAGAAAAATATTCAGAACTAGGTGTAACTGATATTATTCCTGTTATTTCAAATAGAAGTTTAGAGTCATTAAAACCATCTGCATATGAAAGATATGTGCAAATTTCAAAAGAAGCAGCTTTACAGTGTGAAAGAGAGAGTGTAACTATTATACATGCTGCTCAGAAATTAGAGAGAATAAAACCTGCGGGCACTGAAAATATATTATTTCATGAAAGACTTGGAGAGAAATGTATGCCTCAAATTACTTCTAATAATATTTCTATGATAATTGGCCCAGAAGGTGGATTTACTGATAAAGAGTATAATTATCTTCTTAATGCAGGGTTTAAAGCATATACTCCCCTTAATACAATTTTAAAAGCAGAGACTGCGGCAGTTTTATTTGCTGGAATGATAAGGCTTTCTTTATAATGGATAAACATATAAAATATATGAATGAAGCTCTTTTAGAAGCAAAAAAAGCTTTTGATATTATGGAAGTTCCTGTTGGTGCAGTTATTGTGAAAGATGATAAAATTATAGGAACAGGTTAT
>CAMEZN010000157.1 GCA_945947845.1 uncultured Mucispirillum sp.
TATAAGGGGATGAGATAAAATATAATGGAATAACGAGATAAGTATGTTGCAAATGTATGCAGCTACTGTGCAAATACTTGCACTTGAGCAGAAAGTTAAAACTGTTTTAAGATTTTTGGCAAGATTGAATATTTAAAAATATGAAAAAATAAATTGAGGTGGGCTTTCATCAAACCCACCTTTTTTATTCGCTTTCATCTAAATATTCATTTATAAACATTTGGCGAAGATAAGCCATAGAACAGATAACTCTAACTTGATTAGAACTTAAATTATAATCTAAACATAATTGTTGAATAGATGCACCATTTTTATAATCTCTTTTAATAGAATTATCACGAAGCCTTTTTGTAATACTATCCGACTTTGGGGCATAAAAAGGATTACCACCAAAGTTTTCACATAACTTATAAGCAGCTTCTACACCAATAACCTCAACTACATCTCTAAACCCTTCTGGGAAGTCTTCAACTGTAAGAAGTGATAAATCATATTTTTTCATATTACTTCCTCCCCATAAAGATTGAGCTTAATAAGCCTGCCTTTTGAAATATCAAAAAACCAAGCCCATCCAAGATTATTAAACCATTTAGTTTCAGGATTCCATGGAAATGGTAATGCCTGCAATTCTATAATTTTAGTAGTAATACCAAGCATGCCTTTTAAAGCATTAATAACATTAAAGGCATCATGTTTTGTTATTACTTTATTGATTTTAAGCCGTTTTTGAATATAAAGTTCATATCCATTTTCAACTTTCCATACTATATTATTTCTAAGCACATCAATTAATTTATGCTGAGCAGGTGTTGCAAGTTCTATTACATTATCAGCTTTTTTTGCCTTTAAAGGTTTAGTTTTCTTTTTAAATTTAAAGCCTTTTTCTGATAAAAAGCCAATAAAATTACTTGCTTGATTATAAGTTAAATCTTTAGCTGATGTCACATTATATCTATATTCTAGTGTCTCTCTATAAGTTTCATCATCTAAAGCAAGTTGTGTTTTTGCAACATGTATTAATTGAATCTGCTTTTTATCTGCCATTTTTTTCATATTTACACCTGTTAAAAAGTAACGGTTGCAGTTAGTGTGGCAGCTGCAACCCAGTAAATAAAATGCCTGATATCACCGTGCCACAGGTAAACACCTGCAGCACATAAATCTAATATCATAAGCAGCAAAGGAAATATTTTTACTATCATTCTGCTACCTTTGCACTTTCTTTTATCATTGCTTCTATTAATTTTTGCACTTCATCATCAGTTAATTTAACAAAAGCAACATCTGTATCCTGCACTATATTAACACCCAATTTTTTCAAATCAGATGCAGGCAAACTGTCTAAAGCCTTTTTAACAACAGATGATTTTGTATTAATATAAAGAGCTGCATTATCACCATAAAGTTCTTTTAATTTAGATATTGTAACATCTTCATTAATAATTTCTAACTTGCCTTTTTTCTTTTGATAACCAAATTTAACACCTGATACTGTCATAGATTTTTTATCTTTAAACAGGTCTGATGCATCATTAATAAGAGTTAAAAGCATTTGATAACTTTCTCCAGCTTCAATAGATGCTGCTTTAATATCTTCTAAATATTTAGATTTAATAGCATCTACTTCGCTGTTTAATTGCTCGTGATAGTTTCTTAATGTTTTGCTTTTTGCTGAAAAATCTCTTGCTGCTTTTTCAATATCTGATAATCTTACATACATAATATTTCTCCTTATTTGTTATATTCCAGCCATTTCAATGACTTCATTATTTATTATTTCTTCACCAGCTGCTGCAGCTGTATTCATTAAAAGTTTCATCACATTGTTTACTTTATTTGGATAAGCAATATTAGTAACTTTGCCATTTACATCTTTAGATATAAACCGAGCAGATAAAGTATCTACTGCATCTTTTGTTATGATTTTTTCTACCTGCAAGCCTGCCATTTTACATTTATGCTTGATATAATCATATAATTCATGGTTAATTGCACCAAGTTCCACATGTGTCATACGTGATGCAACTTCTCGCAAGTTCATATTTTGGCTTCCATAGAGCTTATATGCCAACTCTGTTTGACCTATTAAAATGATAGCAAGCAGCGGATTAAATTCATCCTCACCGATTTCCCATAATCTTTTAAGTTTTTTAATAGTGTTTGTATGTAAATCTTGACTTTCTTCTATTATCAAAATACATCTTTTACCGCTGTTTGCTGTTTTTTGCAGCAGCTCTTCAACCTGGCGGCTTAATGCTTCAAGGTTTCTTTTTGGCTTATCATCTGATAATTTATTCAGTATAGCTTCTAATATTTCACGAGTGGTAATTCTGCCGATTTCCCTTGTTTTTGGCTGAATAATAATATATTTATCCTGCTTGTTGATTGTTCTTTTAAATTTAGCAAGGACAGTTGTTTTTCCGCTGCCAACTTGTCCAGTAATTGCTGTCATTAAACCCATTTCTGCAGTTATACGCATATTTTCAAGAGCATAATAATGAGCCTGTAACATTAATACTTGATTTTCATTTGTGAGAACAGGCATAAATGGGTCTACTTTTACACCAAAATGAACCATTGCATCGCTAGTTAATACTTCACATTTTTCCATTGTTGTTTCCTCCATTTCCTTAGATATGTTCCATATATCTTCTATTTTTATGTTTAATTTCTCTAATACCTGCTGGAAGTCTTCTTTTATAATTTTCTCAATATGATATTTAAAATCAGGTATCCTTTTAGGCATAATGCCTTGATTTAACAGGTTAAAAATAGCACTGCGGCTTATTTTAAACCCAGTATAATTTAAAAATACTTCTGCAAATTTACTTAAAGATGTATCACTTTCTTCAATGATTTTTTTAAGCAGTATGCATTTATTTTTATGCGAGTTTTGCATTATCCACCTCCATATAAGGTGCATTAATCATATTATAAAGCTCTGTAGCAGATAAGTTGTTAGGCACACCATCTTTAAACATTGCTTTTAAGCGTTTATTTTGCACTGGTGTTATTGAGCCATACTCAGCAATAAGCATCCCGATTGCAGAAGATACTGGCAGCAGCAATGGAGCATGGTCATCACTGCTGCTCAGCTCTTTAGGGGATTTGTTACTAACAACTTCATTAGTAACAGGTTTGTATGGATTTTCTGTTTTAACTATTTCACCTTGAACTCTCAGATATGCTACAGTTTCTTTTTTAGTTTTCACGACTGGTTTAGCTGCTGCATTTAATGTAGGTTTAGCAATACGCTTATCATTATTGCCAGTAAAGACTACACCGTCAACACGCTCTGCAACCTGTTCAATATGCTCTTTTAACATTTCTGCATCTGTTACAGCATGGCTTGCATATTTTTCACCAATAATGCCTGTGCGGGCGATTTGCGGTCTGCCATATTCGTCACGGCTGAAAGGATATGCTTTTTCAACAGTGCCATTAAAGTGCAAATGCAATGCTGGATAATCTGATAAATGTATTTTAATTACTACTTTCTGCCCTGCAAAATTTGGATTGTCACAAATATAGTCTTGCCCTTTATAAGTAAATTCACAGTTGCCATTTAATACCCTTGTTTCATCATCTTTGGAAATAAGAGTATTATAAATATCAAGCCCTGGAAGTAATATATATTCATCAGACTTAATTGTTCGCCACAGCTGGCTTCTAGTTTTATTAGTTTTTGCAACTACTCTCTCATTATTAAACTTTATGCACCAATCGAGAGCATAAGCATTTAATTCTTCTAAGGTTTCAATTTTAAAGCGTCTTAAATTGCTTTCAAAATTATCACCTATAATTTTCATGTGGCGTTCAACCATGCCTTTTGCCCTTGGATTGTGGGTTTTATGAATAAGCACTTCAACTCCAAGAGCAGCCATTAAGTTTTTAATGGCAGTATCTTTGAAAATTGGACCGCCATCAGTATAGATAATCTTCGGTATGCCTGAAAACTGATACATGCCATCATAATCTGCAATGCCAAGTGTTTTTTCAATTAGTGGGCGTTTATCTGCCCATGCATTGTAAAAGAACTCAGCACCATTTTCTGCACGTTCGCCTGATGTGTAGAAATATTGAAAATAAAAAGCACGGCTTTTATGGTCAATCATAACATATCTTAAAAGTTTAGGTTTCATATCTCTTTTACGAGCTTCTTCCAATACTTTATTAGGATATAACCATTTTGATATATCTTCTTCATTCATGCCATGCCCTTTTTCAAGATGCCATTGCAGGCAGTTAGTAATATCAAACAAATGAACATGGTTTACATGCAGGCTATCCAAACGCACAAATGGAGCAGCAGTTGTTAGGTTTTTTCTATCAAGCTGCATATTTCTTAAAAGAGTGCATATTCTTTCATAACTAACAGGTATATCAACACCTTCTTCAATTAAAGTTTCATACTCTTTTTTAATAGTTGTATTAATATCAAAAGCATCTTTAGCCCCTTTTTTAATAGAAATACGAACACGAGCAGCTATTAAATCAATAACATCTGTAGGGCATGATGTTTCGCCTTTGTTGCTCCTTTCCTGCCTTCTTCTAAAGCCTGCATCAAGAGCTATGGACTGCATCCTTTTATAAGATACACCCAGCTTAAAAGCTAAGTATTCAATAGCTTCTTTTACATTATCAGCAGTTTCAAGATAGTTTTTTATTTCTGATTTATTCATCTTCTTTGCCTTGATTATTTAGATACATATTTGGAGTAACAACATTATTTTCTGCATCAATAACATCATCATCAACAAAAGCATCACCAAAATAGTCAGAAATACCTTTGCTGCATAATTCTTGATGCAGGTTGTGCATATCATTCATAATTTTAATAACAGTGCCGCCAAGCATAGATTTATTGAATTTAGATAAATCTTTTTCAGCAAGTCTTATAAGCCGTTCTATTAAAATGCTGCTTTCATTTTCACATTGTTTAATAGCCTGAAAGTCTGGGTTATCATCAAGCAATATTCCATTAATTGAGCCTTCAGCTTTTAAATACTTAAGCTCACGCTCTGCCTGTTCTTTGTCTTTGAAAAATGTGTTATTGGAAGCCTGCAAGCGTTTAATATCATGCTCTTTATCTTCAATAATGCTTTCTTTATTTTTGATTTCATCTTTTAATTTTTCTATCTCTTT
>CAMEZN010000158.1 GCA_945947845.1 uncultured Mucispirillum sp.
TTAACAGAAGAAAATTGTAAAAGGGGTGGTTATTAAATATGGGAAGTGAAAATAATATTTACAGTGAAGAATTTTGTAACACAGTATCTGAACATTCTGGGCTGGGTAACAGGTATGCATATCTTTCAATAGAAGATTTTGTGATTACTAATCCAGAGCAGGAAAGTATTAAAAGCTTTATAATAAATTATATTAATAAGCCTAATAAACAGAAAGACAATGTGGTTTTCGCTGGTAATCGTGGAACAGGTAAAACATTTGCATCAGCAATAATTGCAAGAGAGCTGTTAAAACACAAGCATATAGATAATTTTGCTTATATTCCACTGCATAAGTTTGTGAGTGAATGTAAAAACAGTTTTGATGATAAATCGTTTAATGCATTAGAATACTATTCGGAGATAGAGTTTTTAGTGCTTGATGAAGTAGGCAGTTATAGTTTAACTCCCTTTGACCACCAGTTGCTGTTTAGTCTGGTTGATGCAAGGTATGCAAATAATCTAAAAACAATCTTTGTGACTAACATGGCAAATACTAACCAATTATTTCAATTTCTTCAGCCTTCAGTAGCCGATAGACTGGTTGAGAGTATGGAATATATCTATTTTGGTGAAAAGTCGCTTAGAAACAAAACTATGATGTTTTAGAGGGTATTTTATTTTTGGGTTATAAGAGAGAATTGAAGTTGTGGAGACAAAATGAATACAGTAAATAAAAATACAGTAAACAAAGAAGACATAATCAGTCTGCTTGATGGTGAGCAGGTGCAGGTAAGTATAAATATTGTCAAGGTTGAGATGCCCGTAACACCTATCATGTGGAGTATGCAGATGATGGTTGAGCAGGCAGGTTTTTCAAAAAGCTATATTTTAGATGATATTCGTAATGGAGTTCTACAAAGAGATAAGCATTATGTGATGAAAGGCAGCCATTATCTTTTCATAAGAGATGAGGTTATTCCGTATATAAAAAATAAATTTAAACTGTCTCATAATTGACTTATTTTATAAACTGTTATAGGTTAAGAAATGGGTAGCTTACGATTATTAAAAAGCAAACGGATTTATGTAAGGTTCACTTATGCAGACAAACAGCGTGAAGAACCGACAGGTTACTACTGCACTGGTAAAGGAGGTACTCAGTGTAAGTGTAAAAGCTGTCAGTCAGCAAGGGCGATACTTTACTCGGTTGAGCGTAGTATCCGAGAGAATACTTTTAAGTATGAAGAATTTTTTCCAGACAGCAGGGCAGTTGCCAGCTTGGGAATAATTTCTGTTTCAAAAGAAATAACTTTCGGAGAGTATGCTGACAGGTGGTATAACTCTTTATCATTACAGCCAAGCACAATGAGGTCTTATAGTAATCATGTGAAGAAGCTTTGTAATTATTTTGGTAAAGCAAGGCTAAAAGATATTGTGCCAATGGTGATAAAAGAGTACAAGAAAACTTTGGAACAGTATTCAGCAAAATATCAAAAGCATATTTTGGTAACATTCTCTACAATTTTAGAGAGTGCAAAAAATGACAGACTGATAGATGTAAACCCTATGTCATTTGTTCCAAAACCAAAAGTTTCAGCAAAGAAGGCAGACCCTTTCTTTCTTGATGAGGTAAAAACAATACTAGAATACACTCAAAAGCATTATCCACACATGGCATTATTTTTTGCTATAGGCTTTTTTATGGGCCTTAGGGAAGGTGAGATAATGGGTTTAAAATGGGGTGATTTTGATTTTACTAAAAACATGTTACGGGTTCAGCGAACCATAACAGACGGGAAGATTAAGGAAAGCACAAAAACTGCTGAATACAGGGATATTCCTATTCCTGAGATATTATTAAATTATATACAAAATCATAAGCAGTACACTATGTTAAAAAGCGAATGGGTATTTGTAAATAAGTATAATACACCATTTATGAGTTATAATACTATTAACAAGTATTATTGGAGAACAACACTTCTTGCTTGTAAACTGAGATATAGAGAAGTGTATCAGATGCGACATAGCTTTGCCTGTAATGCACTTGCATCAGGATTTGAGTTAAGTTATGTTCAGATGATGTTAGGTCATTCTTCTCTTGAAATGATATTTAAAGTGTATGGAAATTACATTCCACAAAACAATCCAAACAACGGCTTCAAAATTTCTCATTTTTGGGGAAATCTTGGGGAAACCAAAAAATCAATTATATAAATCATTGATAAATAAGGGATAAAAGTTATGGAGGTGAGGGGAATCGAACCCCTGTCCAAAAAGCTTACGTCCACAAATACTACATGTTTAGTCTGTGTTTAAAATCTCCCCCGCCCATCTCCACAGACAAAGTAAGTTTGGGGAAAGCTCTTAAAGTCTTATACCTGCCACAGAGCAAAGCAGATACCAGCCCATATTAGTTGACACCCTTACAGTCCGTCATGGGCGGACAGTCCATAAGAGCGTCGCTGACACTATGCAGCGAGAGCTAATTCGTCGTTAGCGTTTACTTTTTTGCCTGAGTTTTTACAAGGGCTCAGACAGCCTTGACATGCATTTGAGGATATCGACCCCCTGTCGAAACCGAGCACCCCCTTAATATGTATCAATTTTCCGCAATACTGTGTTGTATTTTCACTTTTAATGCTCATTTATACCAAAGATATCAATATTATTTTATATGTAGTTTTTCTCTTGCTACAGAAATTGCATCCAATTGTTCATTGAGAGCATTATTAAATGTTGTGTAGTTACCACTAGGAGATTCTGCTAATTTTTTAAGTCTTAAACTTGCATCATAAAAATCTTCTATAAGTTTATTTCTTTTACTATGAAATAAAGTATAACTATACATACTATAATATTTTGAACATTGTGTTGCTGTATCGTCAATTACTGTTAAAATAGATTGTGTGTCATTATCTTGGTAAAAATTGTATATTCCAACATTAAAATCATACTTATATCTAGTTCTGCCATATTGCTCATATTTTTCAAAATATTTTTCACTTAAACTAGAAACTTTATCATTTATTGCATTACTCCATATCTTAGAAGTAGACAAAGCAATAATAGTTGATGAAACATTCATTAATTGTAGATTTTCAATTAATTTATTTGAAGTTGTATAATAAAATATCTCATGAATAACTATTAATATAATTAGAACTAATGCAGATATTATTAAAATCTTTTTCTTCATAAAATAAACCTCTCAATTATTTAAATTTTAGTTTAAAATCTCTTTCCAGTTCTCTATTTATATCTTTATCTTTTATTGTCTGTCTTTTATCATATAGTTTTTTACCCCTTGCAAGTGCAACTTGTATTTTTATTCTTCTGCCCTTTAAATAGGCTTTTGTTGCAACCAGTGTAAGCCCTTTTTCCTGCACTTTGCCTATCAGCTGGTTAATTTCTTTTCTGTGTAACAGTAGTTTTCTAGTGCGGAGTGGGTCTCTGTTAAAAATATTGCCCTGCTCGTAGGGGGAAACATGGCAGTTAATTAGATAAACTTCATTTTTCATTATTTTTACGATAGATTCTTTTAAGTTCATCTTGCCTGCACGGATAGATTTTACTTCTGTGCCGTGCAGCTCAATGCCTGCTTCATACTCAGTTATAATTTCATATTCATGATAAGCCTTTTTATTTGTGGCAAGGCTTGAATTACTTGCATTTTTACTCATGTGGATATAATATATAGTAAAATTTAAAAATGTCAATAGAATAGGAAGTGTTTTTATGACTAATGTTTTTAAAACAAAAGTTTTTAAAATAGCAGTTATTATTATTGCAGTTTTTATGGTGGTATATATAGGAATAAATTTTCTTCCTATTTATTTTAATAAATATGGCGGATTTTATTTTAGAGAAAGCAATGGCACTTATCATATGACAAAAATACCATTATTTAGTTATTATGCAGAAAATAGAGTAATAAATAGGTATAATTATGTTTTATCATCTACTTTTAATAAAAGACATATCTTGTTTAATATAACATATTCAACAGTATACCCTTATATGACAGATGAAGTTACTGGCAGTGTTACTTTTGGACATAAAGCTTACCCAATAGATGATTCATTTTTTATTATGAAAGAAAAAGATAAAACAATAAACAGCTTATATGTTCGTTCAAATAATAGATGTTTTTATATTCCAATGGATAAAGATAATCATATATTAAAATCAGCTGCTATTAGAGATATAGACTGCCAATCTCATTATGAAGCTTCTTATTCAATAGTCCATCAATCTTCAAGTGATGACAATGAAATAAAAGTTGTTAGAGATTATCATAATGTTGAAGAGCTAAAAGAATATGTTACAACTTTATCAGAAAGTAAATTTGATATTATTAAAGAAGATGAGATAGAGGCTGCAAGTATCAGCACAGGAGAGTTTATGAGAGATTGGGACCCTGATTCTTTTTATGCTGGTTTAAAATGTTCTATACCAATAATTTATGATAAAAAATCAGGGAAGTATACTATTATGTTATCAGGTAAATTTGAATATGCTGAAAATGTTTTTGAAATGCGAAGAAAAGTATATAAAATAATGAAAAATGCTTTTAATAGTAATACTTGTCCTACTAGTTATGAGATAGATGATCATGCTGTTGTTGATGTTTTTATTAATGATTATTTAATATCATTATTAATGGAAAAGATAGAATTTAGTGATGATTATTATACTCCAATTATAGTAGATAGAAACACTTATAAGACACTTGATAATAAATTAAACACTCTTTTTGAAGAAAATTCATTAGCAGCATTATTATTTGGTGCATATATTGGTTTTTACTGCAACAATCAAGATTTTGATATTGATAAAATATACAATCAAGTTATTGACCTTCCAGACAGCAGCCTTAATAATTTTGAAGACAATGAGTTATTTGCTTTTTACCTTTACTATTTTCACGACCAAAATAAGCGCTTTATAATACATAATGATAAGCTGGAGATATATCCAATTAATAATAAATCAATATTTGTGGAAAAGATATGTTCTATACCGCTTGAAAAAGTTACAGATATTGTGCATAGTAAATCTATTTATGCAGGGAAATTATGACAAGTGATATAAAAAGATTTAATTTGCATAATGTTTTTCAGACTGCAAACCTTGTGGGTATTGTATGGAATT
>CAMEZN010000159.1 GCA_945947845.1 uncultured Mucispirillum sp.
TTCTTTTAACCGCTGTTTTGCTCCTTCAATTGTATACCGTTCGTTATGGAGCATATCTTTTAACTGTTCCAGAATATATATATGCTTACTAGTATAAAATCTTTGTCCGCCAGTGGATTTAACAGGTTTTAACTGCTTAAATTGATTTTCCCAATACCTTAGTGTAGATGCTGGTAAATCCAGCATTTTAGATACTTCACCAATTTTATAAAATTTCTCAACCATTTACTTCATCTTTAAATATTTGGCTTGGTCTAAAAACTACGACTGTTCTTGGTTCTATAACAGTTTCTTCTCCAGTTTTAGGATTTCTGCCAATTCTTCTTCCCCTTGTTTTAACTTCAAAGTTACCAAATCCTGATATTTTAACATTTTCAGCTTTTAAAATATCAGTTTTTATCATATCAAAAACTTCATCAACGACTTTGGCAATATCTTTTTTAGTTAATCCAAGTTTACTGTGGATATTTTCAACCATATCTGCTTTTGTCATTTTGTGCCCCCTTTTGAAATATGATTTATAATATTTTATATTTGTAAGCATATTAATAATATCATTATTTATATCATATCAAAAAAAATTTTATTGTGCACGAATTATTTTTATTATTTTATCTGTAATATTGCTGTTTTGTGCAATTTTTTTAGCATTTTCAAGCTCTGAACAGCATAATTTAATAGTATAGGATTTTTCAGTAACCCCGACTTGTTTAATTAGTGCATCAAGATTTCTACTTTTTGCATATTCTACTGCATCATTTTGAGTAAGAAAATCTTCAATATGGTTGACTTTCTCTGTTCCAAACATCTCATTTCCAGTATCTGCTTTTTCATATACTTTCCAAATAGAATATGTATTTGAATAAGCATCTACCACTTCAAGTTTTATATTATTTTTTTCACTAATTTCTTTAACTTTATTATACTGTTTTTCATCAATATTTTCAAATAATATTGAATATTTTTTTACAACAGGGGCAGGAGATGGTGATTTTTTTTCTATATTTTTCTGCTCTTGTTTAACAGGTGCACTTTTCACATCTTGTGTTGCTTGTGCTTTTTTATTATCGGTTTGCTGTTTATTTTCTTTATAACTAATTGTATTTAAATTGTTTTTATTATCTTTAACTTGTGCAGTCTGAGTAATATTTGCTTTTTCTGTATTATTAATTTGAGTTACAGGTTCTGTAATTGTTTCCACAGGAGTATCTGCAAACTCAAAAATTTGTATTTGGACATATCCTTGTTTTTCTTCTTCTGTTCTAGTATCTGGTGGAGGAGGTGCTTCTACAACTTCCACAACTTTTTCAGAAAAAACACCTAAATAGTTAGCTATAAATAATCCAGTTGCAAGGGTAATGGCAGCTGCTAATGCAGCTTTTTTACCCCATTTGCTTCTGGATACTCTCTTAGGTTTGTTTTTTAGAGACTCTAAATATTCTCTATTAACATCAGCAAGAGATTTATCATAATAACTATAAAGGTTTAAGTTATGCATAATATGTCATCATTTCTTATTATATTTTTATTAATCCTTTTTCTCATTTATTAATTTTGTAGCCAAATGAGTAGGCAGTTCTTCATAATGGCTGAATTCCATAGTAAACATACCATGACCACCAGTCATACTTCTTAAATCAGGTGCATATTTAAGAATTTCTGCCATTGGAACAGAGGCTCTTATATGTTGTCCAGCTGTTTGCGGTTCAACATTTGTTACTCTGCCTCGTCTGGAATTTAAATCACCAACTATTGCACCAACATATTGTTCTGGTGCATATACATCTATTATCATAATTGGTTCTAAAATAACAGGTTTTGATTCTGCTGCTATTTTTTTAAATGCCATTGAAGCTGCAATTTTAAATGCCATTTCTGAGCTGTCAACTGAATGGTAAGAACCATCATATAATGCAGCTTTGAAATCTACCATTGGATATCCTGCTAAAATTCCTTCCTGTGCAGCTTCAATAATACCTTTTTCTACGGCAGGAATAAAATTACGAGGGACTACACCGCCAACAATTCTATCCTCAAATTCAAAACCAGAACCTCTTTCAAGTGGAGAAAGTTCCAGCCATACATCTCCATATTGACCTTTTCCACCAGATTGTTTTTTATATTTACCTTGTCCATTAGCTTTAATTTTAATAGTTTCCATATATGGAACTTTTGGTGTATTTAATTCTACATGAACATTAAATTTTTTCAATAATTTTTCTGCAACAACTTCAATATGCATTTGCCCCATACCAGAAAGCAGTAAATCACCAGTTTTTTCATCTCTTCTAAGTTTCAGACCTTTATCTTCTTCCATAAGTTTTTGAAGTGCAGCTGAAACTTTATCTTCATCTTCTTTTGATTTAGGTGTAATAGAAAAAGAAATAACAGGTTCAGGAAGTGTAACTGCTGGAAATGTTATAGGGTCAACATCTGATGATAATGTATCAAAAGTTTCTGTATATTTTAATTTAGTTGTAATACCTATTTGTCCAGCAGTAAGCTCATCACATTTGACAAAATTTTTACCTTGCAGTATATAAAGCTGAGTAATTTTTTCATACTCTTTTTTATTAACATTATATACAGACATATCATTTTTCAGTGAACCAGAATATATTCTGAAAACTGTAAGTTTTCCAGCATAAGGGTCAGCAAATGTTTTAAATACATATGCAGAAAATTCTTTATCTTCTGCTGTAACATCAACAGGTTCGCCAGAGTTATCATCAATAGCAAAAGCTGCTTCTCTTTGAAGTGGTGATGGAAGGTAATCAATGATACCTTCTAAAAGTAGTTTAGAACCAATATTTTTAATGGCTGAACCACAAAATACTGGAACAAAACGTTTTGTTACAACTCCTTCTCTTAATCCTTTTCTGATTTCTTCTTCACTAAATTCTGCACCTTCAAGGTATTTTTCTATTAAGCTGTCATCAGTTTCTGAAACTGCTTCTAATAGTTTCTGTCTATGAAATTCTGCTTCACTTAGCAATTCTGCTGGAATATCTTCTATTGTATATTGTGCAGTAGGTTCAGCAGGATACATAAGTGCTTTCATTCTAACTAAATCTATAATCCCTTTAAAAGAGCTTTCTTTTCCTATTGGTAAAAATATAGGAAGTGGAACTATGCCAAATGCTTTTTCTATATCTCCTAATGCTTTATAAAAATCAGCCCTTTCTTTATCCATTTTATTAATAAAGATAAGTTTGGAAAGGTTATACTCTTCTGCATACTGCCAAACTCTGATAGTTTCTGCTTTAACTCCTGTAATAGCAGAAGCAATTATAACTGCACCATCAACTGCGGATAATGCACATTTTGTTTCATGCAGGAAGTTAGTATATCCGGGAGTATCTATAATATTAAGGAGGTTTTTATTCCAAGTAACTGATGCAACTTTTGCATTTATTGAAAATTTTCTTTCTATTTCTATCTGGTCAAAGTCCATCATACTTGTTCCAGATTCTATGTTGCCTATTTTTTGAGTAGCACCAGTATTATATAAGACAGCTTCTATAAGGCTTGTTTTACCAGCACCACCGTGGGAAATAAAAGCTACATTTCTTATCATACTTGTTTCCATATATTGCCTCCAAAAAAAACTTTCTTTTGTAAATACTTAATACTATCAGTAATATTTGCAATATACAAGTATTTTTTATTATTTATAATAAAAAAGTTGTTTTTTTAGTATTAATTATTATAATATGCTTTCTATTTTATTTATTTTAATGGTGATATATGAAACGAATATATGTTGGTAATCTTGATTATGGTGTTACTGAAAACAGTATTAGAGAACTTTTTTCAAAATATGGGAAAGTTGATTCTGTTGCTTTTATAAAGGATAAGGAGACTGGTAGATTTAGAGGATTTTGTTTTATTAATATGGAAGATGATGATAGTAAAAGGGCGGTTGAAAAATTAAATAAAACAAAATTTGCTGGCAGAATTATAGATGTTATGCCTGCAAATATGAAAAAAAGGCGAAAAAAGAAATATGAAGAGCAGTAACTATTTTATATGGTAATTTATAATATATAAATAATAACTGCCCAAAAATGTAAAATTTCAGGCAGTTTCAAGAGTTTAAAATAAAGTAATTTTTATAGTGAAAATATTGCAAAAATAATAGTTACAATAAAACCTGCTGCAATAACTATATAGCTTTCTGTTTTTGGCACAAGTTTTCCATTAACATTTTTCTTAAATACTGCAATAACAAGTCCAGATATGTAAAATGTAATTAATACAATACCATATAAAACAAGCATTATTTTGAATAATAATCCGCCTTTTGCTTTATGCAGCATAATCATATCGCCAAGAATACTTCTATCTAATGTAATAATTTCTGTTGTATTTTCTTTATTTTTTAATGTAATTGTATATCCTGCACTTCCAACAGTTCTATTTATTTTTGCTTTATCTAATGAAACATTTGGTTTAGGCATTTTTACATTATTTTCTTTTGTCCATTGTTTGAAAAATTCAATTTCTTCTCCTTTTGGAATTATTTGATTAACTGTGTATGTGTTTATTTTAGCACCAGTATCTTGGTCTGCACCTAAAACATATAAAGCACCAGTTAAAGCAATCATAATACCAACAGGGATAGTGAAAAGAGCCATGTAAAGATGGATTTTCCTAAAAATTTTTTTCATAGCATACCTCTTTATATTATTTTTATATGGTTTTTATGTAACATATTTATTTATTTTAGTTACAAACATTAAGACATAACATCATAAATAAAAGTTCATAATATATTTTTTGATAATCTTTATTATTAAGAAAAAAGTATTGTATTGTATAAATAATTAATAATAAAAGATTTATGTTTTATTTATAATAGTTTAATATCAATAAGATTTTATATTGACTTGTCTAGTAAAATGGTATATTTATATTAAAAATAATTTATTATATAAATGGGATATTTATTTGAGTGAAGAACTTACTTCCAGCTTAGAAGATTATTTAGAAACTATTTATCTAATTATATCTGAAAAAGAAGCTGTCAGACCAAAAGATATTGCAAAACGGCTTAATGTTTCAAATGCATCTGTTACTGGTGCATTAAAGACACTTGCTGATAAAGGTATG
>CAMEZN010000160.1 GCA_945947845.1 uncultured Mucispirillum sp.
GTGCTTTTGGTGGTATATTTGGATTAAACAGAGAAGTTGATGAAGATGTGGCTAAAAAAATCGCTGAAATATTTGTGGAAGTTGTAGCTGCACCATCTTTTAGCGAAAAAGCAATTGAAATACTTTCTAAAAAACCAAGTATTCGTATCATGGTAATGGAACAAATTGAAGGCAGAAGTGTTGAATATGATGTGAAAAAAGTTACAGGCGGTTATTTACTGCAAGATAGAGATTTACATTCATTTGATGATTTTAAATCACTTCCATGCCCTACTAAACGCAAACCAACTGATGAAGAAATGAAATCATTAGAATTTGCTTGGAAAGTTGCAAAACATGTTAAATCAAATGCTATTGTTTATGCAAAAGGAAGTGCTGCAATTGGTGTAGGTGCTGGGCAGATGAGCCGTATTGATTCTACTAAAATTGCACATATGAAAGCTGAACAGGCTTTTGGTAAAGATGCAGTTAAAGGTGCTGTTATGTCAAGTGATGCTTTCTTCCCATTTAGAGATAATATTGATGCAGCTGCTGCATACGGTGTAACAGCTATTGTGTCACCTGGTGGCTCTGTTAGAGATGAAGAAGTTATCAAAGCAGCTGATGAACATAATATTGCAATGATTTTTACAGGCATTCGCCATTTCAGACATTAATATTAATGGGTGTAAATTAATGAAAATACTTGTAATTGGTTCAGGCGGCAGAGAACATGCAATTGCATGGAAATTAAGCCAAGATGCCAGAGTAGAAAAAATATATGCAGCTCCCGGAAACGGTGGAACTGCATATGAAAATAAATGTGAAAATATTAATATTAAAGTTAATGATTTTGATGCTTTAATCAAGTTTGTTAAGGAAAATAACATTGATTTAACAGTTGTAGGACCAGAAGACCCTTTATCAAATGGTATTGTTGATATTTTTGAAAAAGAAGGGCTTTTAATATTTGGCCCTAATAAAGCAGCTGCTCAAATGGAAGCTTCTAAATCTTTTGCAAAAGATATTATGAAACATGCAGGAATTGCAACAGCTGATTATGCTGAATTTAGAAACTATGATGAAGCTGCTGCATATGTCAGCAAAAAAGGTGCACCTATTGTAATAAAAGCAGATGGACTTGCAGCCGGGAAAGGTGTTACAGTTGCTGCAACAGTAGCAGAAGCTTTAAATGCACTAAAAGAAATATTTTTAGATAAAATTTTTGGTGAACAAAATAATATCGTTGTTATAGAAGATTTTATGGAAGGTGAAGAAGCTACCTACCTTGCTTTTACAGATGGAGAAAATATTATTCCACTTTCTGTTAGTCAGGACCATAAAAGAGTTTATGATGATGATAAAGGCCCAAATACTGGCGGAATGGGTGCATATACCCCTGCTCCAATATGTGATAATAAAAAAATGGAAAGAGTTACAAATGAAATAGCTTACCCTATGATTAAAGAGCTTAAAAAGCGAGGCATTATATATAAAGGTGTAATATATGCTGGACTTATGATTAACGGGGAAAGTATTAAAGTAGTAGAATTTAACTGCCGGTTTGGCGACCCTGAATGTCAAGTTGTATTATCTCGTATTGAAAGCGGATTTTTAGATGCTGTAACAGGCTCTGCAAAAGGCAGCTTAAATGGGATTAAAGTAGTAAATAAAGATATGAGTGCATCATGTGTTATTTTAATTTCTGGCGGATATCCAAAAGAATATAAATCTGGATATGAAATATCTGGTATTGCTGATGCTGATAACATAGAAAATATAAAAGTATTCCATGCTGGCACAAAAGCTGAAAATAATAAAATATATACAAATGGCGGCAGAGTGCTTTGTGTTACAGCTGTTGGCAGCGATTTAAAATCATCTATTGATAAAGCCTATGAAGGTGTTTCAAAAATATCATTTAAAGATATGGCTTTTAGAAAGGATATTGGTAAAAAAGGATTAAATAAATAGGAGAATGTTATGGCAAAAGTTGGATTAATTATGGGCAGTAAATCTGATTTTGATATTGTAAAAGAAAGCATTGATACATTAAAATCTTTTGGTGTTGAATGTGATGTTATAGTTTCATCTGCTCACAGAACACCAGAACAAACAATAGAATGGACAAAAAATGCAAAATCAAAAGGAATATCTGTTATTATTGCTTTTGCAGGTGCTGCTGCTCATTTAGCTGGTGTAGTTGCTTCTAAAACTAACCTGCCTGTAATAGCAGTGCCAGTAGCTTCAACAACATTAGGTGGTTTAGACAGTCTGCTTTCATCAGTTCAAATGCCCGGCGGCATACCTGTTGCAACTATGGCAATAGGAAAAGCTGGTGCTAAAAATGCAGCAATCTATGCCTGCCAGATTATTGCATTAAATGATGAAGTTCTTTATGAGAAATTAGAACTTTATAGAAAAGATATGGCTGATAAAATAGCAAAAGATAACGAAGCTATTAAAAATTTAATCAGTTAATGTTAGTTTTAAAAGAAAATATATACAATCTGGCGGAGATGTTTAATATCTCTGCCAGAGAAAACATTCCTTTAATATTTCCAACAGATACTATTTACGGCATTGGTGCATCTATATCTAATATTACTGCAAATAAAGAAATATTTAAAATTAAAAAAAGACCAGAAAATAAACCATTTCCAATACTTGCAGGCAGTTTTGAGCAGGCAGAATTAATTGCTGATTTAAAAAGTATCAAGAATAGTAATTATAAATTTATGTGCGAAAACTATAATATGTATACAACCTTTATTATTAATGCAAAAGCAAGTCTTGAAAGTATATATAAAATAAATAATAAGGTTGCTGTCCGTATTCCAAATAAAGAAATTTTGTGCAAGGCTATATTACAGCATGGTTTTCCTGTTACAGCTACAAGTGTAAATGAAAGTGGCCAGAACTTTCTTAATAATATTACAGATATTATTAAAATATTTAGCAGCATAAAATTATTTATAGAAGGAAATACTTTACAGAATATTAGTTCATCAATATATGATATTAGTGGTGAAAATATTATAAAAGTAAGGTAATTTTGTAATTAATGTTAGGATTTTCATAATAAAACAAGCTTTATAAATTATTCTTTTAAAATATTAAATCTATTATTGACATATACTAAAAAAAGGAGTATAAAAAATTAATGTGTAATAAAGGAGATTGATTATGAAAAAAATTATCTTACTTGCAATAGCTGCACTTTTTGCATTTGGTGCTATTGCTTATGCTCAAACAGTTCCAGCTGACAAACTTCAAATCAAATTAAATGAAGCATGGAATGTAAAACAAACACAAAAAGGTGTTCTTTTCAACCATGAAACTCACATTGCTAAATTAAACAACAAATGTGATTCTTGCCACAGCTCACCACAAGGTGGTACAAAAATCCAATTACAAGGCGAAATTAAAGGTGCTAATGCTAACAATGCAGCACATAAATTCTGCTGGTCTTGCCACGATAAAACACCAAAACCAAACAAAACTCCTGGCAAAACTTGCACTAAATGTCACACACTTCCTAAATAAATTAATAGTTAGTAAAGTATAAACCTGTTTTTAAACAGGTTTATACTGTTTTTATTAGTATCTAGTAACTTTATTCAATATTAAATTCCTTTAATTATTTATTCATCTTCTTATTTACATATTAACTCAATTATTTAATTGAAATTTGCAGTATTTTTATGTATTTTATTATGGTAATATACTATATACAAAAATGGAGATAATAAATGAATGTCTATTTAGGAGAAATGTATAAAGAAGAGATTCTTAGAAATTATGAGAAACTTTCTTTTTTAGAGCAGATTAAAGTTCAGTTTGCACTAGAAGAATTGGTTGGAAAAAAAGAAACATATATTTCTAATTCAAATCATATTAAATACATTGCTAATAAATTAGAAATTAAACCAGAGATTGTGAAAAAAAATACATTTTATCTTGAAGATTTAATATCTTCTACCTATGGTGATGCTTTTAAAAGAATGCATAATGCCAGAATAACAAAAAATCAAAAATATAAAAAATATACATTTAATTATAATATATTAGTCCAAAACGATAACCGCAGATATGACTGGACTATTATGTTTAATCTACTTACAGAAAATATGAAATATGCAGATGACATAGAAAATATTTTGATTGATATTATAGAAAATATAATGTCACAAGATTATATTAGTTATACCCTATCTGAACTTGTAAAAAAATATAAACAGGAATTAATAACAGTAGAAGATAAACTGTTTTCATACAGTATTACATTAGATGACATTAAATATATACAATTAGACTTATATATTAATGAAAAGTTATATTATTATGCATCAATTGGGGAAAAATAAAAATATATTATTAATTTATTTTAATAAATAATGTTAAAATTAATAATTTTTATATGCTTGCTTTAAAATATATTAAAATAATATATTAAAATAATATATTATACTTATTTTTTATATATATATAATTGCGATAATTAGATAACTTAAAATTATTTCTTTACTGCACAATTAATCTATCAGTATCTTTTTGTATTAAAGCATAGCATAAAATAAATTTATGATAAAATATAATACACCATATTCTTATAACATGATTTATTTCTCATATTTCTATTCTATTGTAGATTAAATAATACTAAATAAATAATAAAAATCTGTTTACATATCTAATAAAATTATGATAATATCATATCTTAATTATAAATAATTTGGAGTTTATAATGAATAACTGGATGACTTATGCTGCATTTATATTATATTTCTTAATATTAATTTTTATGGTTATACATTTTTATTTTAAATCCCGTAAATTAGAAGATTATTTATTAGGCGGCAGAGGTATGGGAAGCTGGGTTACAGCTCTTTCTGCTCAGGCAAGTGATATGAGCGGCTGGCTTTTAATGGGGCTTCCGGGGGCTATTTATCTTGCTGGTATGAGTGAAATTTGGATAGCTGTTGGTTTAATTGCAGGTACGTTTTTAAACTGGATATTTGTATCAGCCCGCCTTAGGCTTTATACTGGAGAAACTGGCTCTATGACATTATCTTCATTTTTAGGTAAAAGATTTAAAGACCCTACAAATTCGCTTCGTTTAATATCAT
>CAMEZN010000161.1 GCA_945947845.1 uncultured Mucispirillum sp.
TTTCCTGTGAAAATAAATCCTTGTGAAATCGTTAGGGAAGAAAGTGGGCTTGCTCTCAGTTCAAGAAATGTATATCTTACTGATGAAGAAAGAAAATCTGCATTAGCTTTAAACCAGAGCTTAAAGTATGCAGCTTCACTAGTAAAAAATGGTGAAAAAAATACATCTGTAATAATAAATGAAATAACAAAAATGATAAATAAAGTTCCATATAGTAAAATAGATTATATCAAAATAGTTGATATATATAGCCTTAATGATATAGAAACTATTGATAAACAGTATGCTGTTTTGCTGGCTGTTTATATTGGTAAAACAAGATTAATTGATAATTATGCCGAACTAATGTAAAGAAAAATACATAAACTGATACATTAATTACTGTTTATAATTTATTTATAATAATGGATAATATTTTATATTATACAAATAATCGTAAAAAGATACTTTCTATCTTGATTTATGCTTGTTTATCTGCTATTATAGCAACATAGCAGTTTAATAAATCTTTATGGGGGATATGCAATGAAAGAAATCTCAGGCGATTCTAAAATTGTCATGGGCTACATTTATTCTGCATTATTCTGGGGTGTAATAGGTCTTGTATTAGGTCTTCTCATCTCTGCACAAATGTGGAGTGTTAGCTTTAATTTTGGAGAGTATTTTTCATTCGGCCGTCTTAGAACGGTTCACACAAATGTTCTTGCTTACGGGCTAGGTATCACTGCTGAAATGGGTGCATTCTATTATATTATAGGACGCCTTACAAAACGCAGTCTTGTTTTCCCTAAGCTTGCAGTTTTCCAACTTGTATTTTTCAACATTGTTGTTCTTGTTGGAATGCTTTCTCTTTTCGCAGGTTATAACCAATCACTTGAATATGCAGAGTTTGAATGGTTTGTTGACCTTGGTGTTGTTGTAGCATGGGTATTATTTGCTATCAATGTATTAGGAACAATTCTTACTAGAAAAGAAAAACATATGTATGTTTCTTTATGGTATATTCTTGCAACAATTGTAACTGTTGCAGTTTTATATATTGTAAATAACTTACACCTTATCGCTTCTCTTGGTAAATCTTACCATTTATATGCAGGTTTAAATAGTGCCAATGTTGAATGGTGGTATGGACACAATGCTGTTGGTTTCTTATTTACTACACCAATTTTAGCAGTATTTTACTATTTCTTACCAAAATCAACAGGTATGCCAATATATAGCCACAGATTATCAATGCTTTCTTTCTGGTCATTGATTTTCATGTATTTATGGACAGGTGCTCACCACCTTGTTTACACTCCACTTCCAGACTGGCTCCAAACATTAGGTATTGTGTTTACAATCCTTCTGATTGCACCATCTTGGGGTTCTGTTGTTAACGGTTATTTAACACTTGCTCCAGACTGGTCTAAACTTAGAACTGCATATTTAGCAAAATTCTTTATTGCTGGTATCACTTTCTATGGTTTACAAACATTACAAGGTCCTACTCAAGGTCTTCGTGCAGTAAGCTCTCTTGTTCACTATACTGACTGGGTTCCAGGACACGTTCACATGGGAACAATGGGCTGGGTTGTTTTAACTGTAACTGCTGCAATTTATTATATTACAACAAGAGTTTATAAAACTGAAATATACAGTGAAAGCTTAGCTAATACTCACTTCTGGCTTGTGCTTTTAGGTCAAATCGGTTTCTCTATTACAATGTGGATAACTGGTATTCGTCAAGGTCTTATGTGGAAAGCAACTAATGTTGATGGAACATTAACTTATTCTTTTATTGAAACATTAGTTGGTAACTATCCATATTGGATTGCTAGGTCTGTATTTGGTGTTATATTTATTGTTGGTATGCTTGTTTTCCTTTTCAACTTTATTATGACTATTGTAAAAGGCAAACAAAACTTATCTAATCAATAGGAGTATAAGATATGAGTGAAAATAACAACAGCATTTACAATAAAGCATTAATTTTCACAGTTATTGCATTAGTTGTTATCCTTGTGGGAACAATTGTTACTGTATTTGTTCCAATGATGACTACCGCAATGCACCCAAAACTTGAAAATGTTACTGAAAATCCATATACTCCGCTTCAACTTGCTGGTCGTGATGTTTACCAAAAAGAAGGCTGTATTAACTGCCACTCACAAACAGTTCGTCCATTAAAAGCTGATGTATTAAGATATGGAGAAATCTCTCACCCTGGTGAAAGTGCTTATGAACGTCCATTTTTATGGGGTTCTAAAAGAACTGGTCCAGATTTAGCAAGAGTAGGTGGCTTATATTCTGATGAGTGGCATAAAGCTCACTTAATAAACCCACAACACTTTTTCCCAAAATCTAATATGCCAAAATATCCATGGCTTGCAGAAAAACAATTAGACCCAGTGGAAATTGAAAAACATGCAAAAGTATTAGGTTTAAAATATACACAAGCAGATATTGATGCTCTTAAAGGTTTAACAGAGCTTGATGCAATTGTTGCATATATGCAGCAATTAGGAACTTATGTAGAAAATACTCATGCTGTTTTAGCTGATGAAGCTGCATTTGCATCTGCAACTAACCCTTACCTTAATAATCAAGAAAAAATTGATAGAGGTCAGGAAATATATGACTTATTATGTATAGGCTGCCATGCAGCTAATGGTAAAGGAAATGCAGAAGGTTACGATGTTACTAATGTTACTTTTGCAGAAGCATTACCAGACTATACTGATGGTATGATGTTCACTACTATTGCAAATGGTATTGAAGGTTCTATGCCTGGTCATTTAAGGTTTATGACTAAAGATGATATTTGGTCAGTAGCCGCTTATGTTAGAACATTAGCAAAATAATTTAAAGGAGGAATAAATTATGTCTAATTATGATGAACAAGATGATATCCCTAGCTTAAATCGCAAGGATACAGAAAATAATCTTCCTTTAGGCTGGGTAATATTTTTTATTGCTTTAATTGTATGGGGCATATATTATATATATGCATATACTCCAATGTTTAGCAATTGGACACAAAACGGAGCATATGAATCACAACACACTATTAGTGGTAAAGTTCAACCATAATAAAGGAGCATAAAATGCAAGATAACGGAAACACTATTGCTATGAAAACTGTTGAAGAAAGTGAGCAGTTACAGTCTGCCGCAGCGGGCTATATTGTATATGGATTTGAAGTCTTATTAGTATTAATACTTTTAGGAATTGCCATCTATTTATTTTCTTCAAAAAGGCAAAAATCGGTAGAGTCGCCAAAATATCGTATGATGGAGGACGATGACGATGATAGCAAATAGTGTTCTCCGTGGTAAAATATACAGGCTGCTACAATTTATTGTAGTAGCTTGTGTTTTCATTATTCCATTCATAAAAACATCAAATGGAAATAGTCTTTTTAGATTTGATGTTGCTACACTTCAATTATTTGCCTTTAATGGCATAGTTAACTTTGCAAGTTTCTTTTCCGCTTTTATTGCTATTTTACTTGTAACTTTTTTATTTATTTTTACAACTCAGCTTTTAGGAAGAATTTGGTGTGGCTGGCTTTGTCCACAGTCATTTTTTGCTATTAGAATAGAATCTTATGCAAAAAAATTTAAAAATAAAACTATTCGTTTTATAGCAGAATTGATTTTTGCTGCTATTTTTTCGTTATTATTAACAGTTATATGGATGATGTATTTTGTTTCACCTTATGATTTTATAGAAACATTAAAAAATTCTCATTTAATGTTGATAATAGGTATAGTGTTATTTTTATTTATTTTTGTAGATTTTGCTTTTGTTCGCTTTAAATGGTGTAAATATGTTTGTCCATATTCTAAATTTCAGGTAGTAATGACTGATGATGATACTCTATATGTGGGCATGATTCCGGGAAAAGATAGCCAATGTATTGATTGTAAAGCTTGTATTAGAGTTTGTCCAACACACATTGACCCTAGAAAAAATCCTGATGCAGATTGTATTTACTGCGAAACTTGTGTTACTGCATGTAATCAGGTATTCCATAAAAAAGATAATACTAATGGTATTTTAGGTTATGTATGGGGTAAAAGTGATAAATTAAATTTAAAAAGACCAAATCTGATTGTTACTTTTATTATTTCTGTTACATTATTTTTTGTTTTAATTTATTCAATAGTTTCTACTAGTGAACCAGTTATGATTAATACTGTTGGTAATATTTCATCATTAGGGAATGGTGTTTATACCTGCAATGTAGAAATCAAAAATAATCTTGATAAACCAGTTAGAATAAAGTTTATTAATCCAGATAATTTAGCTGAAATCACTCCTGAAACGGTAAGAGTTTATATTCAATCTACTAAAACGGAAACTATTACTATTAACACAAAAGGGGAGATTCCTAGTGGAGTTCTAACTATTGAAGCATATTATGATAGAAATACTCCACCATTAAAATTTGATGTTAATATAAAATAAATACAAGGATAGGATAGTCGTTATGAAACCAATGATTGCTTTAATTGCAACAGGAATTGTTTTATTATTAGTAATGCTTTATTTTGGTAACAAAAGTTTTGAAGGAACTTTTGAAACAAATGTTTATCAAAATTCAATGAAATATAATAGAACTGCTCCTGTAATTAAAGAATTAGAAAAAACAGTTACTAATGTAAAGTTAGAGCCTATACCAAGTGAAAATGTTACTAAACTTACTTATGATGAAAGTTATGATAAATCTAAGTATACAATACTAAATATAGATATTACTTTTCCTAATAAACCAGATATTATACCTGTTATTGTAAAAGATAATACTGGAAGCAGTAAAGTAGTTGAACAGAAATTAGCTCCGGGCTTGTATATTGTTATATTTCATTTTTTAATCAATGATAGTAAAGATAATATTAAAGTGATGAAATCTGTTTATGTTGAGTAAAAATTAATGAAATCATTGTTTGTCTTAATTTTAGTTAGTCTTGTTGTTGGTATAAGTGCATTTTTAATATTTTTGCTGGCTGGTAAGAAACAGCAGTTTGATGATATTGAAGGTCCAAAATATAGAATGATGAATGATGATGATGATGATTTATTAAACAAACCTAAAAAATAAAATTATTTTTATATTTTA
>CAMEZN010000162.1 GCA_945947845.1 uncultured Mucispirillum sp.
CAGAACATATGCAACAATGGGTGCAACAGCTCAGGAAAAACTTCAAAAAGGGTTTACTCCTATGCCTGCATATAACCAGTATATTCAATCTAATGATATAGAAGCATTAAAAAATGCTGTATCTTTAAATGATACTGCTGCCATAATTTTGGAACTTTTTCAAGGTGAAGGCGGTGTTATGCCAGTTAATATTGAATTTTTAAAAGAAGTTCGCAGAATATGTGATGAAAAAGATATATTAATGATACTAGATGAAGTGCAGACAGGTTATGGCAGAACAGGTGAGTTATTCGCATATAAGCTTTTTGGTGTAGAGCCTGATATAATGACTCTTTCAAAATCTATTGCAAATGGTGTGCCTATGGGTGCAGTTGTAGCAAAAGAAAAAGCAGCTTCTCTTTTTATTCCGGGCACACATGGTTCTACATTTGGCGGCAATCCACTTGCATGTGCTGCTGCTCTTGCAGTTATTAAAGAGATGACAAAAGACGGCTTTTTACAGTCAGTTAAAAATAAAGGTGCATTATTTAAAGAATATTTAAATAGTCATCTGCCAGATAATACAGCAGTCAAAGGGGAAGGGCTTTTAATTGGTGTTAAAACTCCATATCAGCCAAAAGATGTTACAGAAGCATGTTTAAAAAATCATCTTTTAGTTGTGCCTGCTGGTAATAATTCAGTTCGTCTTTATCCACCATTAAATATCAGTGATGAAGATTTATTAAAAGGTGCAGAGATATTTGTATCTACTATTAAGGAATTAGGTAAATAAATATGATAAAACCACGTCATTTTTTAACTCTTTTGGATAGAAGTCCAGAAGAACTGCAAACTTTAATTGATACAGCTGTAAGGCTTAAAGATGAACGAAGAAAAGGCATTAAACACAGGGAGCTTGAAGGTAAAACTCTTGCTATGATATTTGAAAAATCATCTACTAGGACTCGTATTAGTTTTGAAACTGCTATGAATGAATTAGGTGGATACCCTATGTTTTTAAGCAGTAAAGATATACAGCTTGGCAGAGGAGAAACAATAAAAGATACAGCAAGAGTAATGAGCAGATATGTTCATGGTATTATGATTAGGACTTTTGGCCATGACAGAGTAGAAGAATTAGCAGAATATTCTTCTGTTCCAGTGATTAATGCTTTAACAGACAGCTTTCATCCGTGTCAGATAATGGCAGATATGATGACTATGCAGGAAAAGTTTGGGCAGATTAAGGGATTGAAAGTTGCATATATTGGTGATGGAAATAATATGGCTCATTCATGGATAAATGGTGCAAGCCAGATGGGTTTTCATATAGCCATAGCTTCGCCAAAAGGTTATCATGTAGATTATGATATTGTAGAAAATGCAAAAAAATATGCTGAGAAAAATGGCGGCACTATTACATTAACCCATGACCCAAGGCAGGCAGCTGAAAATGCTAATGTTATTTATACTGATGTATGGGCAAGTATGGGGCAGGAAGAAGAAAGTGCGAAACGGATAAAAGATTTTCAGGGTTATCAGGTTGATTCATCTATCATGGCATTAGCAGATAAAGATGCTGTATTTATGCACTGTCTGCCTGCTCACCGCGGGGAAGAAGTAAGCGAAGAAGTGCTTGAAAGTAAAGCCTCTGTTATTTTTGATGAGGCAGAAAATAGATTACATGTTCAAAAAGCTATATTAATAGACTGTATTGGAGGAATATAAAATGGCAAAAGAAAAAGTATTACTTGCATATTCAGGTGGTTTAGATACATCTGTAATTTTAAAATGGCTCACATTAAAAGGTTATGAAGTTGTTGCTTATGTGGCAAATGTAGGACAGGATTCTGACTGGGATACAATTAAAGAAAAAGCTCATAAATCAGGTGCATGTGAAGTTATCATTGATGATTTAAGGGAAGAATTTGTTAAAGATTTCGTTTTTCCTGCTGTATCATTTAATGCTTTATATGAAGGAAGATATTATTTAGGCACATCTCTTGCCCGCCCAGTTATTGCAAAAGGTATGGTTGAAGCAGCAAGAAAAACTGGCTGTTCATACTTTGCTCATGGTGCAACTGGTAAAGGTAACGACCAAGTTCGTTTTGAATTAACTGCTGCTGCCCTTGCTCCTGATTTAAAAGTTATAGCACCTTGGAGAGATGAAGAGTTTTTTACTGTAATTAAAGGCAGAAAAGAAGCTATGGAATTTGCTGCAAAACATAATATTCCAGTAAAAGCAACTGCAAGCAAACCATGGTCTAGTGATGATAATGCTTTACATATTTCATTTGAAGCAGGTATTTTAGAAGACCCAGCAGTATGCCCTCCAGATGATATGTTTGAATACAGCAAAAGCCCAAAAGCTGCCCCTGATAAAGCAACAGTTATTGAGCTTGAATTTGATAAAGGTTTTGCTGTTAAATTAAATGGTGAAACATTAAGCCCATATAATATGCTTATGGCTTTAAATAAATTAGGCGGCGAAAATGGTATAGGAAGAGTAGATATGGTAGAAAGCCGTTATGTTGGTATGAAATCAAGGGGAGTATATGAAACTCCGGGGGCAGCTATTCTTATGGCAGCTCATAGAGATTTAGAAGGTTTAACTCTTGACGGCAGTGTATTAAATTTAAAAGAAACTTTAATGCCTAGATTTGCAACACTAGTTTATAACGGTTACTGGTTTTCTCATGAAATGGACTGCCTTCGTGCTATGCTTGATAAATCACAAGAATATGTTACTGGTAAAGTTAAGCTTGAATTATACAAAGGTAATGTAACTTGCATTGGCAGAAGCTCAGACTATTCACTTTATAATATGACTATTGCATCTATGGAAGATGATGGTGGTGCATACAACCAAAGCGATGCAACAGGGTTTATCAGACTTCATTCTCTGCCATTAAAAATGCATGCTGCTCGCAAAAAATAAGGAGAAGATATGTATTTTCAAGATGTAATAATGAATCTTCATCGTTACTGGGCAGACCAGGGCTGCATAGTTTACCAGCCTTATGATAATGAAGTAGGGGCTGGAACTTTTAACCCGGCTACATTTTTAATGTGTCTAGGTCCAGAACCATGGAAAGCATGCTATGTAGAGCCAAGCAGACGGCCAACAGATGGCAGATATGGTGAAAACCCAAACAGGTTACAGCACTATTATCAGTTTCAAGTGCTTTTAAAACCATCACCAGATAATATTCAAGAACTTTACTTAAAAAGCCTTGAAGCATTAGGTATAAATATATTAGACCATGATATAAGATTTGTAGAAGACGACTGGGAATCTCCAACATTAGGTGCATGGGGTTTAGGCTGGGAAGTATGGCTTGACGGTATGGAAATAACTCAGTTTACTTATTTTCAACAGGCTGGCGGTATTGACTTAAAGCCAGTATCTGGTGAAATTACATACGGTTTAGAGCGTATAACTATGTATTTACAGCAGGTAGAATCTGTATTTGATATTAAATGGAATGATAAACTGACTTATGGAGATGTATATCATCAAAACGAAGTGCAGTTTTCTAAATTTAATTTTGAAGCTGCTGATGTGCCTACACTTTTTAACCTTTTTGAAACATATGAAAAAGAATGTGTCAGGATTGCAGAAATGGGGCTTCCACTTCCAGCTTATGACTACTGCTTAAAATGCAGCCATACTTTTAATCTGCTTGATGCAAGAAGTGCTATATCTGTTACAGAAAGAACAAGTTATATAGCACGGGTAAGAGCTTTGGCAAAAATATGTGCTGAAAAGTTTGTTGAAACAAGACAGTCTTTGGGTTATCCACTGCTTAACAAGTAATATGATAAATTACAGCCTGCTGAATAAATACAGCAGGCTTTTCTTATAATCTCAGTATATTCATTTTCTATTTTAATATAACAAAAATCTATAAATTGTTTAAATTTTTCTTAACATATGTCTTTATTTTGTTTATAAAATTTATTATATTTGATTAAACATTGGAGGTTATAATGTTAAAAATCAAATCAATTTTATTTATATGCTTAACAATAATAGTTTTTGGTTGCAGCAATAATAGTAAATCATCTGCTGGTGCAGTTGAAGAGCCAGTAACTATTAAATTATTTAATATATCATCATATGATTTAACAGTTGGTGATAATGTTAAACTTGATTATAATAGTGTAGATAATGCTACATTATCTTTTGTATCTAGTGATGCAGCGGTTGCCACTGTTACAGAAACAGGGGTTGTATCTGCTTTAAAAGAAGGCACAGCAGTAATAGAAATGACTTTAACTGTAAACGGTAATACTCAAAAAGATACATGCACAGTTAATGTGGTTAATAGAGATGTTACTTTTATGGGTTATCAAACGGATAATGTTACATTAGGTATAAATGAAACAATTACTCCATCACTTATTATTCTGCCAGATAATATGGAAGTTACAGGTATTGAATACAAGATTGCAGATTCAAATATAGCAGATGTAGATATAAATGGAGCTGTTACAGGGAAAAATGAAGGTCAAACAGTTTTAACTGCATCTTATAAAAACCTGCAAGCATCTATTAATGTAATTGTTACTAAAAATGCTGTTAAAGTTGAGAGCATATCAGTAAAATGTCCTAGCACATTTTTATATCAGGGAGATACATTTCAGCTTGTTCCAGAAATTATGCCTGTTGATGCAACAAATAAAAATGTTATTTATTCATCAGATAATAAAGATGTAGCAATAGTATATCCAAGTGGTTTAATTACAGCTCAAAATTCTGGAAGTGCAGTAATTACAGCAGTAACAGAAGATGGTGAGAAAACAGCACAATACAGTGTTACAGTAAACCAAGCATCTGCTCCTCTTGAAAGTATAAGTATTGATGATTATATGATTGAAAATGGAACATCTAAATTTATTCAGGTAAAAGTAACCCCAGAAAATGCAAAATTTACAGGGCTTAAAGTGCAGTCATCAAATGATGCTGTTACAATAGATAATGCTGGCAGAACATTACTGCTTGCAACTGCTAAAAAGCAGGGGTTCATATCTCAGATAACTGTGGAAGCAGAAAACTGTGAACCTGCAAGTGGTGCTGTATGCTACAATTTT
>CAMEZN010000163.1 GCA_945947845.1 uncultured Mucispirillum sp.
TATATTTGTTTTATAAAATTTATACTTTCATTATTACAAGTATTTTTAACAAGAAAATCTTTTTCATGAATAAGCTTTGTAATATCATCTTCTTTTAAATCGTTTTTACTGTAAAATTTCCCAGTGGGATTATCATAATATTTTATCTCATTATTATTATATAATTCTATAATTTTTTCCATATCAAACATCATTTTTCTAAGGCTTCTATATTCTGCATCAGTAATAGTATCTTCCTGCCTGTAATTTGCAGGTGTCTGGTGGATTATTCTGCCATTATATGAATTATCTTTAAATTCTAATAATGTTGAACATATTGATTGTGCATTATTATTAAGTGCTGCATGAATATTACAGTAATAACCTTTATATTTTTGAGTATATCCAAAAGTAAGTTTCCAAATATTATTTTTTATTAATGATAATGTATTATCAGTAAGATTATCAACATCATATATTATAGTTAAATCAGCACCAGTGCTGTTAATAAACTCTGGCAGTTTATTAGTATTAATACTATTCTCATTAAAAGTTAATGTTTTTATTCTTGAAATATTATTAAACTTATTTCCAAAAAATTTATGTTCAGAAGTAATATAGTAGTTATTTAGTTTATCTATACTATCACATACAATATTATCTTCATCTATTACCATAGCGGCACAAACTAAATGCCCAGTTTCCATAATTGAAACAATAAAATCAAAATGTCTTGGAAAGTTTTTCGTTATAACTGCAATTTTAGACATCTATCCTCCACAATAAAAAATACAGCATATATTTTTAATCCAAATAAAATAAAAAAACAAGTTTAATATTTAATAATTTCATTGATTTTTCATAAATTTATATGTTAATAGATTATCAGCAGAAAATATAGAGGATTTTTTAATGTTAAAAGGTGGTATTTACATAACGATTGCTGTTTTTCTATTTATTGGCTTTCTCTATATGTTTATAATAGATATTGATATATCTGATTTAATAGTAAATAACCAGATTAACGATACTAAAAAATTAAACCATGTAAATGATTATTTAATAACCAACGATTTAAACTTTAAAACATTTACTCGTAAAATTACATCTTCTTGTTTAAATGATGATAAAGCATGTCAAGTTTTAGAATTATATAAATATATCCGTTCAAGCTTTATTATAGATAATACAACAAATGATTTACTATTACCAAATCCATTAAATGCCTTTAAAAACAGGCAGGGTTCATATCTTGATATAACACTTTTATATTCTTCACTGCTTTTGCACAGCGGTATTTCTACATATATTAAAAAAGATGGTAATAGATATTTTAGTTATGCTTGCGGAATAAATAATTATGATATGTTTAATGCTATTAAGGCTGATTTACACTCTAAACCATTAGCAGAGAAAGAACTAACTTTAAGAAAAGGTCAGGTATGGGCATTTGATTTATCAAGAGATGGAAATGATAATCTTATTATAGATATAGAATTTTATTCTAAATATCCAGTAGATATGGTATTATTTCCAAATAAGCAGGAAATGAATGCTCATTTAAAAGGTCAGTATGGCAGGTATAATACAGATTGTTCTTTATTTAATATAGCAGAAGCAAACATAAGTTGTCTTGCACCACAAAAAACAGGTATTATAATATTTAAATCATTAAATGATGATAATAAATTTAAAGCAGGAATATATAAAGGTGGTATTTTAGCTGGTGATATCAAAAGTGAAAAAAGTAAAAAAGGCAGTAACTGTATAAAAATAGATATAAACAGCAGTGGTTCTTTTCAATATCCCGGTATAGTTTATTAATATATAGTAATTTTCAATGAAATATATTTTAATATTTTAAATGTTATATTTTATAAATAATGTAATAGTAAGAAACTTTTTTTACAATATTGTAAAAATTAGGAAATAAATAATATTTCTTTTTCTTTATATATAATAATATTTTATAAAACTCTTTTTCTGATTATCTTTTGGCATCTATATTGCATTATCAGATTGACAATCATAATTAAATTGTATATATATGTTATTGTGCAAAAATATTTTTTAATATGGTTATTAGGAGGATAACATGAGAAAGTTTTTACTTACATGGTTAATAGCACTTTGTGCAGTGCCAGCTTTTGCCGTGGAGTTTACTTCTGGGGACTTTAAAGCAAATATTTATGGTTTGCTTTTAGGTGATGCATTTTATACTTATTCATCAGATACATTCCAGTCAGTAGCTCCTGAATTTGGTTCAATGGCTTTTGTGGGAACATCAAACATTGGGGTTAGAATGAGCTATCAAAATGTTTCTGGAACATTTGAAGCAGGTCTTTTTGACCCAGTTAGGAAATTTTATCTTACATACAATATTGGTGGTAAAGATGACCATTATGTATTAGTTGGTAGAGATAATAACTTAGCATTCTATTACTTAGGTCAAATGTCTAACGATACTCAAGGGTTAATAGACTATGGAACAATGTCTATTAGAAGAAAAATGCAGCTTCGTTATGGTATAAATGGTTTTGAGCTTGCTATTATTATACCTTATATTAATTTTGGTGTGGCTGATGATAATGCTTATACTGGCAGTTTAGCATATGGAAATGCTGCAACTGGTGGAGTTATTGATACAAGAGATTATATGATTAATTCACTTCCTCGTGTAGAAGCAGCCTATACTTTTAAAGGTAATAACCATAATATGAAAGTTTATGCTTCTTATGGAGCTTATGTATATCAAAATGAAACAGCTTCTGCTGCTATTGATTCATTTGATAAAGTAGCTCATAATTTTTCTGTGGGTTTTGGTGGTCAGATAGATATTGGTAAATCTTTTATTCAATTAACTGGTTATTTTGGTCAAAACTTATATCTTAGCAGTTCAATAGGTGGTTATTTTGCAGATTCATCTTTTTTAAATCCTGTTTCATTAGCATATAATGCAGCTAATGGAAGATATACTATTGATATTAAAAATATATATAGTGCAGGCGGTGGTGTTGGTTATGGCTATAAAGGGCTTGATGGTAAACTTGTTACACAAGTTGGTGTAGGTTATAGTGCTAACTTTGCTGACCATTTTGCTACTACTGACCAAAATGTAGGTGCTTATCTTAACCTTCAATATTATTTTAATGACTGGTTCTCTATACTTCCAGAATTGGTATTTCTTAAAAATATAGCTGGGCAAAGTGAAGGTTTTTCTATAACAGCAGGTGCTATGGCTATTTTAGCTTTTTAAAAGTCTAATATATAACTCTGTTGATATAATAATGTTTTAAACTATAAAAAAGAGAAATTTTTCTCTTTTTTATAGTCTTTTTAATTTGTGTTTCAAATAATTATTTATTCTGGGGATTGGGGGTGATAATTAAATGAAAAAATTATTATTCTTATTATCTTTTATTCTACTTTTTACTCCTGTATATGCTGTTGAATTTACAACTGGTGATTTTAAAGCAAATGTTTATGGCGAAATATATGCTGATGGTTTTTATAATTATGATTATAATGGTTCATCATCTTCTCACAGGTTTGAATCACTAGCATTTCCTGGCACATCAAATATAGGTGTAACATTAACTTATGGTAATATATCTGGTACATTTGAAGCAGGGCTTGCAGACCCTGTCAGAAGATTTTTCTTAACATATAATTTTAATGGAAAAGAAGACCATTATTTATTAATAGGTAAAGATGCAATAATTGCTGCTTATACAGTTGGGCAGGTATCAAATGATATTGGTGGGTTAAGTGATTTTGGTGCTATTACAGATGCAACAAGAAGATATCAGATTCGTTATGGTATAAATGGCTTTGAACTGGCTGTTATTATTCCAAGTGTAGGTGGCAATTTCAGTCCTGATTATACTGATGATACAGGGTATAAATTAGGAACAGCAACATATCAGCCGTTTATGGTTATTCCACGACTGGAAGCAGCATATACTTATGCAAATGATACACTTGAATTTAAAATTTTTGGTGCCTATGGTGCATATCTATACCAAGATACTGCAAAAGCAGCCACAGATAAAGTTTTTCATTCTTATCATATTGGTATTGGAGGACAGTCAAACTTTGGCAACTCGTTTTTACAGTATACAGCATGGTATGGAAATAATATTGATTTAGCAGATGGTTTGACTACTTATAAAAGCAGGGCAGTTGGTGTTACTGCAAATGGTAAGATAAGTATGTTTTTGACAGATGAAAATGGTAATCTTACTGCAACACAGTCAGAAAATATACAATCTGCTGGTTTAGCAATAGGAATTGGTCATACTTTTAATGATATGTTTACTCCACAGGCAGGTGTTGGATATACATTAAACTTTGGTGATGGGTATGATAAAATTGATGATAGGATAGGTGCATATTTAAACTGTATTATTCAAATAAATGACTGGTTTTCTATAATCCCTGAAATTGCATATATGGACTATATGCAGGATAGTATTGGAAATAAAGAAGGTTATAGTATTATTGCTGGTGCAGTTGCATTATTATCTTTCTAATTTTGGTTTTATTTTTATTTCTATATAAGCTGGCAGAATATTTTTGCCAGCTTTTTTATTTTATCAGTATAAAGTTTTTTGTATCATATAAGATTTGATTTAGTATTTTACATATTTTATATTCTTTTATTTTTAATCTTTACTAGTTAATTCATATAATAATTTTATAGTCTGTTTCTCATACTGTATGATTTATTTTGCTACATACTTAATATGAAAAGTATTCTAATAATATTAATTATAAGTATCTTGAATGTGTCTTTATAATTGAATTTAAAGCCAAACTTATACTTATTATATATTTCTCTTATATAAATTTTTTAAAGTAAGATAAAATATTAAGTATATTATAAATAATTTAGTTTATATTAATAAATATCTAATTATTTCATTATTTATTAGGATAAAATAACCATAAAACAATGTATTTACATATATAAATGAAAAATAAATTGATAAAATTTATCAATAATTGTTGACAATAAAAAATTTATAATATATAAGATGAATGTGAATAGTATTATTTATTTTTAGGTTCTGGGGGGAAAATGAAAAA
>CAMEZN010000164.1 GCA_945947845.1 uncultured Mucispirillum sp.
GGCAAGTGATATGAGCGGCTGGCTTTTAATGGGGCTTCCGGGGGCTATTTATCTAGCAGGTATGAACCAAATATGGATAGCTGTTGGACTTATTATAGGAACATTTTTAAACTGGATATTTGTTGCTGCAAGGCTTAGATTATATACAGGCGAAACAGGTTCTATGACATTATCTTCATTTTTAGGTAAAAGATTTAAAGACCCAACTAATTCATTAAGACTTATATCATCAGTTATTACTCTATTATTTTTTACTGTTTATGCAGCTTCTGGGCTTGTTAGTGCAGGTAAACTTTTTGAATCTATGTTTAATATTGATTATACAACAGCCGTAATAATTGGTATGGGAGTAATGATATTTTACACTCTTTTAGGTGGATTTTTAGCAGTATGCTGGACAGATTTATTTCAAGCTCTTTTAATGGTATTTGCAATTGTTGTTCTGCCTTTTATAGCATACAGCAACATAGACCCAGATACAATGACAAAAGCATTTGCTGCAAAAGACGGCACTTTTAACCCAATACCACAAGGAGCAGTTATCGCAGTTATTTTATCTATCATTTCAAGTGCTGCATGGGGGCTTGGATATTTTGGACAGCCTCATATACTTGTCCGCTTTATGAGTGTAAAAAACATTAAACTTCTTCCTCGTTCCATTACAATAGCTATGATTTGGGTAATAATATCATTAACAGGTGCTGTAATAATCGGTCTATTAGGTATACCATTATATAAAGAACTTCCAAGCGGTGATGAAGAAAAAGTGCTAATCTATATGATTCGTGATTTTGTATCTCCATATTTTATTGGTGTGCTTTTAGCAGCTATTTTAGCAGCAATAATGTCTACAATTTCTTCTCAACTTCTAGTGTGTTCTTCAACTCTTACAGAAGATATATATGCAAATGTAATCAAACCAAAAGCAAATAGTAAGGAACTTCTCCTTGTAAGCAGAACATTTGTATTTATTATATCTATTGTAGCACTTGTGCTTTCATTTGATAAATCAAGCAATATTTTCCAACTTGTTACATTTGCTTGGGGCGGGTTTGGAGCAGCATTTGGACCAGTTGTATTAATGGCTCTCTATTCCAGAAAAACAACATGGTATTCTGCCCTTGCTGGTATGGTTGTAGGAACAATAGTTATGCTTACATGGTATTTTACTGGTTTAAATAAATATATGTATGAAATAGTTCCGGGTTTTTTAGCAAACTTAATTGTAATGTTTATAATAAATTATATAAAACCAAATACAAATAAAGAAATTGATGATGAGTATAACAGAGTTCAGCAGTATTTAAAAGACGGCTATACTCCACCAAACAAAGACGGTGAAGAAAGCTGCTGTAATTAATTATAAATAATCATACTTTATAAGCTGTCTGGAAAAAAGGCAGCTTTTTTAATATTATCTAAATCAATCTATTATCTATCTGTATAAAAGATAAAAAAATATATATCGCTTTTCTTATTTTATTGTATATATTTTTCTCATATCATATTAATACAGTATAAAAGTATAAGATATTTAATATAGTAATGTAAAATATATATTAAATAATAAAATAATATAATAGCAGAACTATTTAAAATTTATATTTGATGAATTTAAAGGATTTAAAATTATATATAAAAAATACATAATAATTTCTAAATATAATATTCATAAAACTATTAAAATCATAACATTTATATAAACTGATAATATTACAGAACATAAATTAGTAATAGTAATATATTCTCTAAATAAATACAGTAGTATCAACATTCTATTGTATATATACCATATTTTATACAGTCTTCCATTTTGTATAGATTTATACTGCATTCTCTCTTTATTTATCTTTCAAATAATTATAATTTCATTAACTTAAACTTTATTCTATTAAATATAGTTATAAAATTATCTACTATATAATCTCTTAAAAAACTTAAAAGATTTGTAAAATTAAATAAAAAAAGGCGGTATATTCACCGCCTGAATTATGTTTATATTAAAAATAATATATCTTATTCGTTTGATGTTATGCCAAAATACATTGGACCGCTTGTCATTTTTTGAGCAGCAGCAACAATATCTTCCTTAGTAACTTTATCTATGCCTGATTCATAATTTAAATGATAATCTTTAAAATCAAGCACATAAGCATAGCCTATATTCTGAGCAAGAGATGATACATTTTCTTCTTCAAAAATGTTTTTACTTTTCAGCCTGTTTTTTGCTTTTTCAATACGGCTTTCATCAATATTTCCAGCAGCAATATTATTTATAATTTCCATAGCTTCGTTCCTAAATTTATCTCCATTACCCTTTGGAACAACAGCCATTGCTCCAAAAAGACCATTATAATGGTTAAATAAACCTATATCTGTTACATAAATTGCTGTATTATTCTGATTTTTAATAATTTCATTTAAAAGAGAATATTCACCGCCAGATAGAACTTCTGCAAATACTTCTTCCGCATATACTGTATTTATATCCTGTTTACCAGTAGGGAAAGAAAAAACAGCATAATCAACATTTACATCTGCTTGAAAATTTTTATCAATAGATTTTGTAAATGTAACATTATTTTCACCTTGGTATAATTTACCAGCAGGCACATTTCTTGTCTGGTTAAAATATTTTGCAGCTAAATCAAGAGCTTGTTTCTCTTCTATATCACCTACAACAACTAATGTCATATTTTGCGGGTGATAAAAACTGTTATAATAATCAACAATTTCTTGTCTAGTAAAATTACTTACTGTCTCTGATGAACCTATTACCTGCCTTGCATAAGGTGTGCCTTCAAATAATGTTGCTTGTAAATCCTGCCACATTTTATAAGAAGGGTCATCATATTTTCTATTAATTTCCTGCAAAACAACTGGTTTCTCTCTATCAATTTCTGACTGCAAAAGAAGTGCATTAAATACCATATCACTAACAACTTCATAAGCAGCTTCTGCCTCATCTGTTGGTATTGTTACATAGTAATTAGTAACATCTAGACTTGTAAAAGCATTATTATAACCACCCTTTGCATCAAGATATTCGTCTATTTCACCGGGTTTAAATTTCTTAGTGCCGTTAAAGAGCATGTGCTCTAAAAAGTGAGATATACCCGAAAGCTTGTCATTTTCATTAACAGAGCCTGTTTTTATCCAGCATTGAACAGATACAACTTTAACACCCGGCACCTTTTCATATAAAACAGTAACTCCATTATCAAGTTTTGTCTCAATAGGTGCACTCATTACATTCTCCGAACAAATAAAAATTAAAAAAAGAGCGGCTGTTATCACCGCTCTAAATGTATTATTAAAATATTTCATTAAATCACTCTTTTTACGGTTAATCAGCTTCTGGACGAGGCTTTAATGCCACTTCAATAACAAATTCTTGGTCCCCTACTTTAAATTTCACACCAATACATACAACATTACTTGGTCTGTTAATAGTATGGTTTTTACCTGTGATAACATTAGGGATACCGATATTATATTTATAACCTTGTTCAGCAAATACCCTTTTTGAACCACCAGCAATCATATTAACAAACTCACCAATTGCATCAACAACATCTTTGCTCATATTTTTCTTTGGTTCACCAAGAAAACCTGATACAATATCCAAAGCCAGCTTTTCTGGAAAGCTCACTACAACGAACCCTGACATTTTACCAGCAATGCCGATAACACCAGAAATATCGTATGACATTCTATCATCTTGTTTAATATATACTTCGCCTTTTTTGGCTTCAATACCCGCCATTGTAGAAAGAACATTCAATGTTGCGGTAATGAAAGGGTTAATCATTTCAGCTTTCATCAAAATCTCCTAATAATTATCTTTAAATTATTAAATCAATATATAATATTACATTTAATATGTCTACAAAAAATCATAGATTTTTTTATTTTTTTTAGACTATATCAAATCATAAATTTTATCTAATGCTTCTGGAAGTTTATCAATATATTTTGTGCCTGCCTGAGCCATATCAGCCTTACCACCACCAGAACCGCCTGCAAAAGCAGCAATTTCCTTAACTAACCTGCCTGCATTATATTTATCAGTTAAATCTTTTGAAACACCGCAGATAATTGCAGCCTTATCATCATCAGTCTGTGCACCAACTACAATAATACAGCTTCCAAACTTATTCCTACCTGTATCTATTACTTCCCGCATTAATGGAATATTAGCTTTTTCAAACAGCACTCGTGCAACTTTTATACCTTTAATTTCTTTCACATTTTCAAAAATTGTATCGGCAGCTTTTGGGACAATCCGCTCACCTGCTGCTTTTATTTTCTTTTCAAGTGCTTTATGGTTTTTAAGAATATCAGTAACCCGTTCTGCTGCTTCTGCTGGCTGGCATTTTAAAACAGAAAGCACTTGTTTCATACTTTTATCCATATCTGAAAGATATTTAAATGCTTTATGACTTGTAACAGCTTCTATCCTTCTAACACCTGAGGCAACACTTGATTCTGAAAGGATTTTAAACAGACCAATAACTCCTGTTCTATCCACATGGCAGCCACCGCAAAGTTCTTTTGAATAGTTTGCAATCTGTACTACACGAACTTCTTCGCCATATTTTTCACCAAATAATGCTGTTGCACCTTCCTGCATTGCATCTTCAAGAGATTCTATTCTTTTATGCACTGGATAGTTAGCTGTAATAGCTCTATTTACTTCCATTTCTATTGCATCTATCTGCTGGCTTGTTAAGGCTTGGGAATGTGTAAAATCAAAACGAAGTCTTTCATCATTAACAAGTGAACCAGCCTGCCTTGCATGGTCTCCAACAATAGTTTGTAAAGCCTTATGTAAAAGATGTGTAGCAGTATGATTATATTCTGTATACTGCCTGATAGTTTCATCAACTTCTACTTTAACATTATCCTGCTCTTTAAAATATCCTTTTAATACTTTACCTCTATGAATAATCATATCGTTTAATTTTACAGTATTTTCTATTTGAAACAGGCTTCCATCACTGCCAGTAATAATACCCTTATCACCTGCCTGACCACCACCTTCTGCATAACTTGTAG
>CAMEZN010000165.1 GCA_945947845.1 uncultured Mucispirillum sp.
TGCAAGAGTTCTGCATGAACTGTCTGTTGCAAATTTTTCTTTATATTTGTTCATGCCTTTTTCTCTGCCTTTATATATTACACCGTTAGTATCACATAATATAAGGTTTTCTTTTTTAACACCAAGGTTTACTATTAATGAAGCGATAGCAAGCCCTGATGCACCTGCACCATTCATAACAACTTTAACATTTTCTATTTTTTTACCTGCAACTTGTAAAGCATTTAATAAGGCTGCTCCACCAACAATAGCTGTTCCATGCTGGTCATCATGGAAAACAGGTATTTTCATAGTTTTTTTAAGTTCTTCTTCTATAATAAAACATTCTGGTGCTTTAATATCTTCAAGATTAATACCGCCAAAAGTTGGTTCAAGCATTTGGCATGTTCTGATAATCTCATCAGAATTTTCAGAATTTAATTCTATATCAAATACATCTACATCAGCAAATTTTTTGAAGAGTATACCTTTACCTTCCATAACAGGTTTACCGGCCATTGCACCAATATTGCCAAGACCTAAAACGGCTGTTCCGTTTGAAACAACTGCAACAAGGTTGCCTTTTGCTGTATATTTATAGGCATTTTCAGGTAAATCCTGTATTGCAAGGCATGGCACTGCAACACCAGGAGTATATGCAAGTGATAATTCATCTTGAGTGTCGCACGGTTTTGTTGATATAACTTCTATTTTACCAGCAACTGGGCTGCTGTGATAATTTAAAGCGCTTTCTGCTAAATCAGTTTTTTTATTCACAATGTCCTCCGATTTTGTGATGATTAACCGTTAATATTACCTTAAATAAATAAAAAATCAATATAAAAAAATAAATTTATAGAAAAATTTTATATTTTTATGATTTTTAAAGAGATTTTTTTATGGATATAACAAAATATATGTAAATAAAATGAATATATAAACTGTTAAAGATAAAAAAATATAAGCCGATATAATAAATTGTATAGACAAATAATATTTTTAATTGTAAAAAATAATAAATTGTCATTGATAATTATAATAATATTTGTTATTGTAGTTGAGTATAACATATTATTTTTTGGGTTGAGTGAAGATGGATATAGGAAGTATTGTCGGTTTAGTTATTGCTTGGGCATTAGTATTATGGTCATTAGTTATTGGTGTTGGTATTGGTCCATATATTGATTTCCCTTCTTTTTTAATTGTTGTGGGTGGCTCTATTGGTATAGTAATGGCAGCAAACCCTATTAATAAGCTGATTATTGGTTTAAAAGCAGCTTCCAAAGCATTTATTTATATACCTCAGTCAGAGCAGAATCTTATTTCTCAGCTTGTAGATTTTGCAGTTAAAGCTCGCCGTGATGGTATTTTATCTCTTGAATCTGAAGAAGAAAATATGAAAGATGAATTTCTAAAAAAAGGAATTCGTTTAGCAGTTGATGGCACAGAGCCAGAAGTTATCCGCACTGTATTAGAAATGGATTTTGAGAATATGGTGCAGCGGCATGAAGCAAATATCGGGGTTATATCATATTTTACAGATATTGCTCCTGCTATGGGTATGATTGGAACACTTATTGGTCTTGTTGCCATGCTTTTAAACATGAGCGACCCAGCAGCTATTGGGCCTGCAATGGCGGTTGCCTTAATTACAACATTTTATGGTTCATTAATTGCAAATATGATATCTACTCCTATTGCTACTAAAATGAAAATCCGTTCTATTGAAGAACAACATTTAAGAGAAATTATGCTGGCAGGTATTATGGCTATTCAGTCAGGTGACAACCCTCGTATTGTTGAGCAGAAATTAAATGCTTATTTACCACCTTCTCAGCGTAAATCTCAATTTGATTAATAAGAGGTAAGTTGTGGCTAAGAAAAAATGTCCAGACTGTCCAGCTGGGGCTCCTAAATGGATGACAACATTTTCTGATATGACTACCTTGCTTTTGACATTTTTCGTTTTATTACTATCAATGGCGAATTTTGATAAAGTAAAAATGGAACAGTCTTTTGGTATTTTAGCAGGTTCATCAGGCATTATGCAAAACCCAAGTATTACTCCTTTAAGCCAGATGAATATTGTATCAAAACGTTCTTTAAAAGATACTGTATCTAAAATAGACCAGCAGATAGAAAATCAGATTAAATCTATGATGCAGGCTCAAAATATGGATAATATGATATCAGTTGTTAAAACTGATAAAGGTTTAAGTGTCCGCATATTAGATTCTGCACTTTTTAAGACTGGCAGTTCTGAGCTTTTACCTCAGGCTGGTCCTATACTTGATAAAGTAATTAATATAGTTAAAGATTCATCATATTATGTAAATATAGAAGGGCATACTGATGATACTGGGAGCCCTGATTTTAACTGGAAACTATCAACAGACAGAGCTTTATCAGTAATATCATATTTTGTGCAGGCTAATTTTAACCCTGTTCGTCTTTCTGCATCAGGTTATGGGCAGTATCACCCTATACTTCCAAATATTACTGACCAGAATAGAAGTATGAACAGGCGGGTTGAAATAAATATGGTTACACCTGAGTTTGCAGAATCAGGTAAAAGCTCTTTTTAATATAGTATTTAGTTTTGGAGGATATTATGCCAGAAGATAATGAAAATACAGAACAGCAGGCAGGTAAAAAGTCATCTAAATTAAAATTTATTATAATTGGGGTTGTTGCTTTATTACTACTTGTTGTAATATTAGTAGTTGTATACTTGTTTGTTCTTGCACCAAAACCAGCTCAAGAACAGGCAGCACAAAACCCAGCAGCTCAGGCACCAGCAGTTTCACCTGCACCAGCAGTTCAGCCTGTGGCTCCAGCTCCTGCTGTTACAGGAATGGATATGGGAGTTACAAATGCTGATATGGGGCAGATTTATCCTATCCCAACATTAAATGTTAATTTAGCAGACCCAACAGGCATTACATACCTTGCTATAACATTAGAGCTGGAATTTGACCCTAAAAATGCTGATTTATACACAGAAGTAGAAACAAAAATGCCTAGAATTAAAGATATGATAATAACAACACTTTCTTCAAAAGCATATGAAGAAATCTCTACTTCTCAGGGAAAAATAAACCTTAAAAATGAGTTTTTAAGAAGAATAAATACTATGCTTTCAAAGGGCAGATTATATAATGTATATATTACTGGGTTCACTGTTCAAAGGTAATATATCAGGATAAGTATATGACTAGGGAAGAAATAAAAGAAATTTTTGGTGAAGTTCTTTTTAATGTTAGTGTTGAGCTTGGCAGGAAAAAAGTAACGATTGGGGAAATGTTAAGATGGGAAAGTGGAACTATTATCCGCATGAATAAAACATCTGGTGAACCTGTTGATTTTCTTGTAAATGAAAAGCCGCTTGCATACGGCGAAGTAATGGTTCTTGATGAAAAGTTTGGTATCCGCATAAGTGAAATATTAACAAAAGAACAGCTTGTTGAAAAGTTTAAAGATGGATTGTATGGTTAAAAAGTTTTTATTTATCATACTTTTTACAATCTTTGCTTTTGAAGGATATTGTGCAGAATTAAAAGCTAATGTTGATGAGAAAAGAGCAGAATATATTTTTACTTTTCAAAAAGGTTATTCTGCTTTTGAGCAGCTTTTAGATGAAACTAGTAATACTCTTATATTTACATTTGATACATCTGAAAATATAGTTTTTGAAAGGCAGAATTATTTTGATATGCCTATAAAAAGTGCATATCTTTCATCAAAAGATAAAAAGCGTTTTTTTATAGAATTCAAAGGCTCTCCAATAGAGCCAATCGTAAATAAAACAAACAGACAGATTTCTATTGTTTTTCCACTGCCTGAAAAAATGCCAGAAATCAATACTGTTCCGGCTGCTGTTCCAGCTGCTAATCCGTCTATGCCTACAACATCAAGTTATGTAAAAATGATATCAGGGCTTATTTTTGTTCTGATAATGATTTTTCTTCTGTTTTTTGTTTTAAAAGTATTTTTTAAAAAACAGCTTTTTTCAGACATACCGGGCAGTGGCAGGCTTTTAGGAAAGGTAGATTTAGATTTAAGAAAATCACTTTATTTCTATGAAATTGGTGATATAATATACATTATAGGCATAACAGAAAATGGCATGAATGTAATTGATAAAATTAATGATGAAGTTGAAGCTGCAAAAATTCGTGCAGGTTTTATTAAAAAACATGATTTTAAAGGTTATATGTCATTTTTTAAAAGAAAAGCTCATCTTGATGATGAATTAACATCAAGTAATGCAATAGTAGAAGAAAAATTAAATTCCATAAGAAACAGGAAAAAGCAGCCATAGAGGGAATAGTGGTAAAAGTATTAAAAAAGAAAACAATTAAAAAATCTTTATTTTTTGGGTTATTTTTAGGCATTGCATTTTTAGGTTTTGCCGGAGTAAGCTATGCTCAAAACCAGACAATACCAATACCAACATTTCGTTTTGGAGTAGAAGGTGCAGAAACACCACAAGATGTTGCTTTTTCACTGCAAGTTGTTTTTATTTTTACAATCCTTGCTCTTGCTCCATCTATTATTATGGTGATGACTAGTTTTACAAGAATAATAATAGTATTTTCTTTTTTAAGAACAGCTATGGGAACTGCTACAATGCCGCCAAACCAAATATTAACAGGTATGGCATTATTGCTTACTTTTTATATAATGACACCAGTTTTATCAGAAATAAATAAAAATGCTTTTGCCCCATATGTAAATGAAGAAATTACTTTTAAACAGGCAGTAGAAGAAGCTAGAAAGCCTATGCGGCAGTTTTTGCTTTCTAATACACGAGAAAAGGATTTAATATTATTTATAGACCTTTCCAGAACAGAAAGACCAAAAACAGTTGATGAAATACCAGATTTAGTGCTTGTTGCAGCATTTGTAATGAGTGAAGTTCAGGTTGCATTTCAAATAGGATTTTTGCTGTTTCTTCCATTTTTAATAATTGATTTTGTAATTTCCAGTGTGCTTTTAGCTATGGGTATGATGATGCTGCCCCCTGTAATGATTTCTGTGCCT
>CAMEZN010000166.1 GCA_945947845.1 uncultured Mucispirillum sp.
AAGGCAGTTACAGCAGCTTATGATGCAGTGCGGGAAGTGTGGGGTGCTATTTTAGCATCTACTCTTACTACAATTGCTGTATTTTTACCAGTTGCATTTATTAAAGAAGAAGCTGGTCAGCTTTTTGGAGATATAGCAATTGCAGTAAGCTCATCAGTTGGTTTAAGTCTTATTGCATCAGTTTTTGTAATACCTGTTGCTACAAAAGTAATTTATGAAAAAACAGATAAGCTAAATTTTCAATCACATTCAAATTTCAAAAATAAAGTCAAACAAGTAAATAAAACTATTGGAGATATTGGCTCAAAAGTAGTTAATTTTACTGTTGGTATTTCTGATAAAATAAATGCAAAAGTCAGCACAAGATTGATAGTTGTAATTGGTTTGACAGCATTTTCATTAATCAGTGCATATCTTTTAATGCCTAAAATGGATTATCTTCCGCTTGGTAATAAAAATATGATAGAAACACGGCTTACTGTTCCACCGGGTATATCACTTGCAGAAAGAAGAAATATAGGCAACTATTTTTATCAGCAGTTAGAGCCATATATGCAGCAGGATTTAAATGGTTATCCCCGTATTAATACTTTTGGGTTTATTGGCGGTTCAAATGTGAGAGCAGTATTAACAAGCACAGATGAACAGCGGGCAGGTGATTATAAACCATTACTTCAAAATATTGTAAATCAGATACCGGGGATAAAAGGTTCAACATCTCAATCACCATTATTCAAAGTTGGCGGTGGTCAAGGTAACGAATTTAAAATGAATGTATCAGGCAATATGAGCTATGACCAGCTTATATCTATTGTGCAGCTTATTCAGGCAAAAATATATCAGGAAATGGAAGATGTGCAAATGCAGATAAGCCCATCAGCAAACCCAGTATATCCAGAAGTGCAGCTAAATCCAGACAGGGAAGCTATTATGGCTTCAGGTCTTACTACGGAAGAAGTAGGTATTGCTGTTGATGTATATTTAGACGGCAGAAAAGTAGGTGAATTTAAAGACCCAGAAATCGGCACAATAGATATTTCTCTTCGCGGACCATATGAAGAAAAAGAAACAGGTAATATGGATACAAATCCAACAGAAGTAAAAGAGTTTGTAGTAAATTCTTCTGGGGGGCTTGCTGTGCCTATTGCAAATTTATTTGAAGCTAAGGAAGTTTTAGGGGTAGAAAGAATAAGACGTTTCAATTCCCAAAGAGCATTTGAATTTAAAATAACACTTCAAAAAGGTATGGTATTAGAAGAACTTCGCGATAATATAATGAACAAAGTAATTGAGCCAATGCGGGCAGAAGGACTTTTAAATGGTATTATCATATCTACAAGCGGTGCTTCATCTAAATTAGAAAGTGCTAAAAATGCTTTATCAGGTAATTTTATACTGGCAGTTATTATCACATATTTTCTAATGGCAGCATTGCTTAATAATTTTGTGTATCCGTTGATTATATTATTTTCTATTCCACTTGCAGCAACTGGTGGGTTTATGGGGCTTGCATTAACAGATTTATTTATTGCAGAACAACCACTTGATATTATCACTATGCTTGGCTTTATTATGCTTGTGGGAACAGTTGTAAATAACCCGATATTAATTGTGTATCAGTCATTAAACTATATTAAGCTGGGTATGAGTGGCAAAGCTGCTGTGCGGCTTGCATTAAAAACAAGAATCCGCCCTATTAGTATGAGCACAGCAACATCACTTTTTGGTATGCTGCCACTTGTTTTAGCACCGGGGGCTGGAAGCGAGCTTTATCGCGGTATGGGAAGTGTAATTTTAGGCGGGCTTGCTCTTGCAACAGTATTTACTATGTTTGTTATACCTGCACTGCTTTCATTTTTCTTAGATAAAGTGCCCGGAAATGATAGCCTTCCAGAAGGATATATTGATGATTAGGGAAGATATGAAAATATTGAGATTATAAGTAAGATTTGTAGTCTTATTCCATATTTCTTATTTTTATAAATAAAAAAGACACCATAGGTGTCTATTTTTATTTATGGAGGTGAGGGGAATCGATATTCATTTAATATTAAATATATACGAATATACATAGTTGTAGGTATGTAAAAAAGATATAATTGTATATAATTTTTTAAAAAGTTTGGGGAAATTCTTGGGGAACTTTTTTAATCAGTTCCCCTTGAGTTTTCCACATAATTAATAAACTCATCATAGCTCATTTGTTGCATTTTGATGATACCTATTTTTGATTTATTATTTTCATTAATAAGTTTGTTTTTAATATATTCTGTATTTATACTGCATAACCAGTTGTATTGAATACTATCATCAAGAATATATTGTGTCATAATTCCGTTCATATTTACTCCAAAAAAAAGCCTCCCACAAGGAGAGGCTTGTATCTGCAAAATAGGAGACAGATACTTAAATTTAACTAACAAGTGTATATTATATATTTTTATTATATTTGTCAACAATTATTTTGTTATAACAATTTATAATTTTTGTTATAACAAAAATTATAAAATATTATATTCACAATGTAACATCTCTTTTTTAATAGAAAATGAAGTAAAATTAAAATGGAGGTATTATGCAGACAGCAAGTTCAAATCCAAAAGTTTATCATAAAATGCTGACAAGAAATCAATTATCTTTACCTTATTCTGAATATAATCAGGAAGATGGTATTTTTATCTTAGATGATGGAGGCGTTGCTGTAATATTTGAGTGTGCCCCTTATGGTGGTTATAATGCTCAGGCAGGATTAACTACACTGTTATCAACTATGCCAGAACACTCTGCTATACAGTTTATTTTAATTCCATCTAGAGATCTTGTTGATAAAATAGAACGATGGAAAAATAATAAAATTGCACCTGAAGAGTTATATCAGATTACTCGTGATGATTTTGCTGCTTTTTTAGAGAGTAAAACACAAGAAATTATTTCACCAAAAGCGATGAGGTGTTTAGCAACAGATTATAAGCTTATTGTTTCTTTAAAAATTGGTGGACGAAAAAAAGAATACTCTATTTTTAAATCTATTTTGAATATGTTGCAGGGGAAAGTAAAGAAAGATAAAGATGATGATAATATAGAAAAGCTTTATTCAATTGCGGTTGATGTGAAAAGTAAAATGGAGGCAGCATTACAAACAGCTAATTTATTTCCAAGATTAATGGATGCTGATGATTTAACTAAATATATTTTTGTTCTACTTAATCCAAAGCACGATTTTTATAATATTCCATGCTGGCAGGGTAATCTTAACGATATGACCGATAATATGATAGCCAATGATAATGTTATAGAGGTAGGTGCAGATTATGTAAAACTTGATAATATGTATGGTAAATCTTTATCTGTGAAAGATTACCCAAAATATTGGCATTGCTCAATGGTAGACCAGTTAATAGGGCATCCGTTTGGGTCGCAAAGCTTAGAATCAACAGTTTATCTTTGTTTAAATATTATAAATATCGGCAAAGAGGGGATAGATAAAACAAAACGGACTTCACAGATAATATTATCGCAAAACTTAAACGAGTATATCTTTCCAAGATTAAAAATGAAAAAAATAGATTTAGCTGATGCCAATGTGCAGCTGGAGAAAGGTGAACAGTTATATCATATCAATTTAGCTATTTTTCCAATAGCTGACTCGTTAGAAAACTTACAAAATGTATCTAGTCAGGTAAAATCATACTATCAAGGTCTGGGGTTTAAGCTGGAAGATGATTTATATATTAACCTTCCGATTCTGTTATCTATGCTGCCTGGTAACTATGATGAACGGTTTGCTTCAGATTTAGCAAGGGGCAGGGTTGTATTTCAGCAGAATGTAGTTGATTTAGCATTAAGTTCTGCTGACTGGGCAGGAAACACAAATAACCCAGAGATATTCTTTTTTACCCCAAGAGGACAGTTATATTCTTTTGATTTTTTTGCCAGCAACACAAACTATAATGCATTTGTTATAGGAACTTCAGGTGCAGGAAAATCAGTATTATTGCAGGATTTTGCGATGAATTATCTTATGTCTGGGGGAAGGGTTAATATTATTGATATCGGGGGTTCATATGAAAATTTCTGCGGCATAGTAGGTGGTCAGTATATAGATGTAAAACCAAGTAACCCTATTTCATTAAATCCGTTTACAGAGCTTACTACAAGAGAGATATTTAATGAGTTTAAAGAGTTTTTAGTTGACTGGTACTGGATGATGGGTAGCCCAGAATCGCAAACATTATCTGAAGAGCAGTCTAACTTTGTTAAATCATTATTAAGCCGTGCAATACAGGCATCTTATGATAAATATGGTGTAGATAGTGATGTGGATACAATTATTGAGCAGTTTGATAAGATTGCTGTAATTGAAAAAGAAGATATCGCACCTAACGGTGAAAAGATAATTGTAAAAGAAAAAGATGTTCGCTGCTCTGATTTTATTCAGATATTAGGCAGATATGGTAAAAATGGTGACTATGGTGCATTTTTTAATGGTAGGTCAGAGATTGAGTTTAATCGTAATTTTGTTGTGCTTGAAACTGGCAGTATGGAGAATTCTCCAGCATTAAGGGACCCGATATTAATGATATTAACTTATCATATCTCAAAATCTATTTATCTTTCAAAAAACATGGACCAGAAAAAATTAATTATCATAGATGAGGCACACAAGTTTTTAGGTAATTATAGGGTAGATGGATTTATAGAGCAGGCATATAGGCGATTTAGGAAACATGGTGCATCTATGATAATAGGAACACAGGGTTGGGAAGATTTAGCAAGTGAAGCAAATGAATCTTCTTCATCAAGAGCAGGTAGGGTTATAGTTGAGAACTCGGCATTTCAGATAATTATGACTCAAAGTTATGCATCAAGAGAAAAACTGAAACAGTCAAAATCCCATCAGTTTAATGATTATGATAAAGCTATGATAGACAGTATATCTTCGGTTAAGGGTGAGTTTTCAGAAGCATTATTAATAGCGGATAAAAATAAAGTTAAGATA